>NZ_JALNUM010000122.1:0-17686 GCF_026540795.1 Methylobacterium sp. GC_Met_2 | reverse complement strand
TCATGGGTTCTGATCAATGAGGGTTGGTATTAGCCTCGGCTTTGGGCGTCTGGAGGCCGGCGGTGACGCCCGCGACCGCGCCACCAACCTGCCGGATCAACCAGACCTCACCGTTCGGCTGCATTCGGTCCTGATCGACGCGTCCGGTCTGAGCCTTGGCGCGCTCGTTCGCGGCGTCGTGCCGGCGCGTGCGCCCGTTCACCCGCTCAACGAAGGCTTCGTAATCCGCGTCAGTCCACTCGCCGAACGCGAGGAACCGGGCCGCAGCTTCTAAAAGCTGCTTGCGGGCGTAACTCCATGAGCCGTCCTGGGCCGCAATGAACGCGTCCATCTGAGCATCGTCATAAAATCGATGCATCGGATATTTCACGGTCCCGTCTCCTCGACGAGCCGTGTGCGGCAAAATGACACCTACGCCTGAAAGCGTGTGTCTCACCGCTCGCAAGCTCTGGAGATGTCAAATGTCGGGGCGCAAACAGGGGGTGTAGAATGCCTGAATGCTCCCCTCACGGGGCGCTGGACCCGGCCCGCCAAAGGCCGGGTTTTCGCGTTCTTACCGGCGCACTGCGCCGCCGATCGTCCTACCGCTGCGGCTCACCCACGACTTCTCGCCCCGCGCGACATGCGGAGGCTGCATCTTGCGAGCTTGTACGGCACGCCGCGGCGACGCAGGTGCCTGTGACGGCTGAGAATTTCGTCAACGAAAATGGAACGGCCGGAAGGCGATACCCCGGAGCGCACGCTCAGGTTGCGTTGCATGCGAAAGCGCGATGGTGACTAATTCGCGGGGGACCAATGACCGGTGGGGAAAAAGGGCTGGCAGAACTGTCCCTAAGACCTGTCCCTACGTCGCCTGCAGGTGCCTGAAAAAGCAGGCTGGCGCGCCCTATGGGAGGGGATGCCAAAATAAAAAAGTCCTAGCAATCAACGACTTACGCTGTGATTTCACGTGCATGTTATGCGTGCGGTTATACGTTTTCAAGCCGGAGATAGACGGGTTTTAGCTGTATGGTCCCGGGATGTGGTGTGACAGATTGATCCTGAAGCGTTCGGGCTGTTTGGTCCATACCTGAAGGACATGCTCATAGGGCGTGAGGCCGCGCAGGGTCTTCAGCCGACGGGCATGGTTGTAGGCGTCGACAAACAGTTGCAGGTGCGCCCGAAGCTGTTCGCGGGACTCGACACTCCTGCCGTCTTGGACGCCATGGACAAGCTCGGGCTGCTCGGCCCCTGCTTCGGCATCGCGCTGCTGGACGATTACCCGAAGACCGTCGTGGGGCCAGCTTTCACGGCCAAGTACGCGCCGGCTACCACGCCGCCGGCCACGTCGGCGACTTCGTCGACTACGTGGCCCCGGGCAATTTCGTCGTCATCGACAACGACGGCGGACCAACTGCACGGTCTTGGAAGATATCATGAACCAGTACGCCGGTACGCGGCTTCGCTGGCACGTTGATCGACGGGGTGTACCAGGTCTTGGCCAACGCGCGGGACGACGGCTACCCGCGGTTCACCCGGGGGCGGTTCGTGCACACGGGCAGGGACCGGGTATGGGTGGAGGCGGTCAACATCACTGTCGAGGTAGGCCAGGCGCGGGTGAACCCGCGTGATATCGTGGTCGCTGATGCCAATGGCGCGCTGGTGGTGCCGCAGGTTCGCGCTCGGGAGGTGCCCGAGTTCGCCGGGAAGATCGAGGGCATCAAGAACGAGACGGGGCGCGGGAGGCGTGGATCTCCGCGCATGCGGGGGACCGGTGACTGCCGGCCCCAGGGCAGGAACCAGCGCCGCGGGCCGCGCCGGTCCCGGGCATTCCGCGGTGGATCGCGGCGCCCCCCTTGTCCCGCTTCTCCGAAGCCGTGCGGGCCGGGGAGGAGGCCCCGCCTAGAGGACGCGCAAGTCTGTCGAGCCCAGGCCCCCGCTGGTGGGCGGCGGGGCGGGTCGATCCTGGCGGGGACGCGACCCTCGGCCTCACGCAGATCGTGCTGTGGGCGGCCCTTTCTTCCTGATGGCCGTCGTAGCAGGGCCGATCGTGCAGTCGACCCGGTGGCCGCAAGGCATGGTCGGGGGCGCTTTGTCGCTGGCGTTCTCATGTCGGGGCTGCCGCCCCCGTGGGTCGGCCGGATAATCCGCCGCCACGGCGGTCAGCCAGTGCTCGTCGCGTGCACCCTGGTCATCGCGGTCGGCCAGATCCTGATGACTTGCTTGACGACCCTGCCGATGTTCCTTGCCGTGTGGATCGTGGGGGGCTCGGCATGTCGGCTGGCCTGTACGACGCGCTGTTCGCCACGATCGGACAGCCGGCTGGCGAGGGGACGAAGACCGGGTCGAGCTCATCCGGCCTCGCAGGGGCTGAAGGTCCCCAGCCGACACAGACCGAGCAGCCGCTTTCGGTTGCAAGCCATGCCCCACCCTCGTGGGGTGAGTCGCAAAATGCATATTGCGCTTTATAGGAAAGCCCAAACTAACCGCAGATACAAGACATTGTTTTTGCTTGATAATCTTCGATCCGGCGTGCTAGCGGCCACTGCTTGGCGGAGCGGATGCACGGCCGGAGATGGACGGGGACGCAAACCTCAGATCGGCCTTGCAGCACGCCTCCCGGCGACAGAGGGCGGCTGCTACGAGTCGCGCCCGGCTCGCCGCCCAGAGTTCCCGAACCGCCGCGGCCGAGACGGCCGCCGCGGCCAGCGCGCGCGATCTCATCCTCGCCGCCTGCGAGACGTTCGGCCTCGACCGCCTGCCGCCGGCCGTCCTCGTCGAGCGGCTCGCAGCTCTGGCTCACCACCAGAACGGTTCAGACGCCGCGGGGCCGTCGGACCGCGTCCGTGAGGGCAGCCGGCATCCGATGCAGTCCGATCCACCCGATCGAAGCATCGCCGTCTTCGTCAAGATCTCGCGCCACGCCGCGTCGGCGCGGTGCGCGTTGCTGCACGCGGCGGGGTTGCAGTGGAACGGCCGGCGCGGCGGGTGGTCCGGGCGGGTCGCCCCGGACGCGCAGGAGCGTCTGCGCGCCGAGTTCGGCGACCGGCTCTCCGTCGACGCGCCCGACCCACCCCGCACCTCACCCGCCGATCCACCGACGCCCGTGCCGCTCGTGGCCGGGCAGGTGGATCGCGAACCCGAGCCGCCCGCGGGCGACCCGCTGCCCGGCAAGCTTCGCAAGGCCCGGGGCAGGCGCCTCCCGGCCCTTTCCGTCGAGCCCTATGCGTCGGCCCGGCTCCAGACACCCACCGAAGGGCCGGTCCATCGTCTTTCGATGGCCGAGCTAGCCGAGGTGATCGTCGAGATCGTGGCGGCGGAGGGGCCGGTGGATCTCGACCTCGTCGCGGCGTGTATCAAAAACCACTGGCGGATGGCAAACGTGGACAAACGCCTGCGCGAGGCAGTGCGTGCCGCGGTGGATCTGGCGGCCCGCTCTCGGCTGGTTCTAATCGACGGATGGCCGCCCGAGCCCGAGCGGGTTTGGTATCACGTGCGTGACGCCGAGATCCCGATCCGCGACCGCGGCGCGTTGCCGGTCGAACAGCGCCGGTGGCAGCATCTGCCCCCGCCCGAGATCGCGGCCACGATCGCCCGGCATCTGACGATCAACGGCCCGACGCCGCGCGGCGTCCTGATCGCCGACGTCGCCCGGATCGTGGGCTACGCATCGACCAGCCGGGCGATGACCTCCAAGATCGACGCGGTGATCACTCGCCTGGTCGAGCGAGAATGCGTCCGCATCGAAGGCCGCGCGGTCGTCTCCGCGGGCGAAATCCCGACACGCGCGACGTCGGCGGCCGGCTGGCGCCATGCAGTTGACCCGGGCCTCGCCACCGCGCCGCCCGCGCCGGAATGAAGCGACCGGGCCAAGCGGAGGAGCGCCGTTCGATGGTGTGCGAGCCGGCACCGCAAACCCTACCCCCAGATCGAGAAAGGAAATGCATGATGACGGCACGTCAATTCGCTGAGACGACGGTCGCGACGCTCGGCCTCGTCCATTTCGTGCGAGAGTGGAACCGCGGCGACGGCGCGAAGATCGCGACCTTCAGGGACCTCGAACTCGCGATCAGCATGGATCGGCCCCTGCAGGCCGAATACGTGGCCGCGCGCGACCGGGCCGAGGCTGCCGGCCGAGGTTCGGATTTCCTCGACGATCTGGAGGGACTGCTAGGTCCGGTGATCACCGGCAGCTATGCGGTCGCGCTCGACGCGGGGCTTGCAACGTGGGCGTACGAGCGCGCGACGGACGACCCCGCGACCCACGCCAACCTCGCACCGTTCGCGACAC
Organism: Methylobacterium sp. GC_Met_2; assembly: GCF_026540795.1. Lineage (NCBI taxonomy): Bacteria > Pseudomonadati > Pseudomonadota > Alphaproteobacteria > Hyphomicrobiales > Methylobacteriaceae > Methylobacterium > Methylobacterium sp. GC_Met_2. The sequence goes on along the minus strand of NZ_JALNUM010000122.1, from coordinate 13,416 downwards.
CGCAGCTGTGGATCGCATGGGTGCTGGAGAATGGCGACCGACCGGTCGCGCTCGTCGGACCCTACGGCGAGGACCTGCTCGACGACGCCTCGGCGCGCGACCTGCTGAGCCGCGCGCTCGTCGCGGCATCGGGCAGCGCGGCGCGGCACGGTTGGATCCTGCCGATCGAGCCGAGGTAGGATTCCGCGAACGGCGCGCGCATATCCATGACAGCATGGCGATCGCCTTCATCCGGGCCGACTTTCTGCCGCTCGATCGGGTGGGTGCCTTCTGCACCCACTGCGCCTACCTGATCAGGGGCGTGGTCGAGGGCGAGATGATCGCCGACTTCCGCCGCCTCGACCCCGGCGATCGCGTCTACGCCCGCTTCGTCCCGCTGCCGGGCCGGGAGACCCCGTTCCGGACGCTCGGCGCCTTCGCCCGGGCGGTCGAAGCGGCCGAGCCGCCCCTCGTGCCCCGACGTCGTCCTCGCGATGGGTGGAAGCGAACGCGTTGGGCACAGGTCGCGCTGACCCTCGTCGTGGCCCTGCCGCCCGACGGCGAGATGACCCTCGACGAGGCCGTCGCCCTCGTCGAGGCGATCGTCGACGAGGTCCGCGGAGGCCTGCTGCTGCCGGCCTACGCGACGATCCACGACCCGGCCCGCAAGCGCGCGACGGCGGACTCGCTCAACCGCCACTGTCACATCGCAATAGGGTTGCGCGAGATCGACGGGCAAAAGCTCAGCGCACGCAAAGTCCGCGACCTCGTCGCGCGCGTGCGCAAAGGTTCGGAAAAGCTCATCGTGCCGGAGGGGACGTTCTGGCCCGATCTAGCCGTGCGCCATGTCAACCGCGCGTTCCTACGTCTCGGCTCTGACGCACGCGTCCGGCCGATCCGGTATCGCCCGGAGCCGCACGTCGGGGCGTTGGTGGATCTCGATCCGAAGCGTGTCGAGCGCATCCGCGGGGAGATCCGCGAGCAGAACCGCGCGGCGATCCACGGGAACGCGCTGGCTCTCTTCCATGGGGTGACCCGCGGGCGGACCAGTCTGCTGCTCGTCGATCTCGCCCGCGCGATCGACGCCGTCATCGATGATCCCGGCGAGCGCCAAGCCGCAATCCTGCGCATCCGCGCGGATCGGCGGATCGTCGAGCTGGCCCACCCCGTAACCGGAGCGGTGGATCGGCTGACCTCGCGCGAGCGCTACGAGCAGGCCTGCGCGATGATGCGCTGGGTGGACGGCCTCCAGGGCGACCGCACCCGCATCGCCGTCGCCCGCGGCAGTCACGCCGCCGCCTGCCGCGAGCGGCTCGCGACGATCCTGGGCGCCGTGACGGCGGCGGTGGTAGAGGTCGCGGCACCACGGATCGTGGTCGTCGGCGCGCACCTGTCGCACACGGCCGACCTGACCACCGCTCAGCCCGTGGAACGCATGAAGATCGCTGACGCGCTCGCCCGCGATGCGGAGTGGGGCGTGGGCACCGTCGTGGTCGCGCCGCGCGCGGCGGAGATCGACGACGTCGATCTGACCGAACTGGTGCTGGCGGCCCGGGCGCGCGACGCACACCTCGTGCTAGGCGTCGATGAGCAGCGTTGCGACGGCCTGAGCGAACACCGCGTCGCCGCTAAGCTCGCCGCGATCCTGGCGCCGCGATCCACCGCGGGGGCGTCCGCCGATCCCGTCGTGCGGGCCCGCGGCCTGCTCGGGGCCGGCTTCATCGGCGAGGCACTCGAACTGTTGCAGGCCAAGCTTCGCTTCGCGGGGGACGAGCACGAGGTCCCGCCGGACCACGCGATCCCGGTCGATGACGACCTACGACGACGCCCGTCCGATCGCCGTAGCCTGATCTGGGAGGCGACCGGCACCGCCGGACCCGCCCGCCTCGTGACCGCCGAGGACGGGCGGTCGGTCTCGGTCGGGCAGGACCTCATCGCGACGCGGACGCTCTACGAACCGCGGGGGGGGACGCCGGTCGTACGCGAGGGCCGGCTCGGGCGGGTGTCATCGATCGACCCGCACGGCCGGCGGTTGCATCTCACGTTCGACGGCGAGGAGACGACCCTCGGGACGGATCGAATCGCCGCCGTGCAAGCCTGGACGCGCCTGTCGATCCGGGAAGCGCGGCGTCTCCCACCCACCCGAGGGCCGATCCAGATCGCGCTGACGCGCCCGAATGCGGCGTTGGCCGCCCTCCTGCTGGTGGTGGATCGCGCGCAGCCGAACGATCGGGTGCGGATCGCGCCCGGCCTCGCGCGGGACGCGGCCGAACTGGCGGCGCGGATCGAGATCGCGCTGCCCGCCGCCATCGCGGCGGAGTTCGATGCCCGCGATGGCGCGGACGCCCGTGCCCAGCTCGCGATCGACGCGACAGTCGCAGACATGACGCGGCGAGCCGCGTCCCAGACGAGCCGGCCCCCGGACCATCAGGATTCGCCCGCCGATGCCCCGCGGGCGGCAGTGCAGGGCGTCGAGGGGCCGAGCGCGGCGAGGATCGTGCTGCGTGCGCAGTCGCGACCGACCGCCCCGGAGGCGCTCGGCGAAGCCGCCTACGAGGCGTCCATGGAACTCGAATCGTTCCCGATGCCCGCTGCCGGGGACCGGCACCGGACACGGCAGGGCTATGGCCGGCGGAGCCGAACGACGGCAGTGCAACAGGGACGGGGCGGTCCGAGCCCTCCATCGCACGCAGCGTCGCGGGAGACCGGCGCCACTTGGCTGCCGGAAGCTTTGCGCGGCCGTGTTCCGACCTCGCTCCTGCCCATGCTCGCCGCCAATCCCCTGGCGCGAGCCGGTCTGCGCCGCATCCTGGATGACCCCGACTTCCCGCCGCCGAGCTTGTGCGCGTGCCGGTCGCCGGCGTTCCACGCCCTCCTGGCCCGAATCCGCGCGGACGAAGCAAGTCCCGAGGCGAACGCACGCTCCGCAAGCCTTCGGGAACGCGACATGCCGGCCGAGATGCTCCTTCGCAGTGAGGTGGACCTGCCCCAATGGCAGATCGCGCAATTACTCCTGGATTTGGCCGGGTTGGGCCTCGACGTCCCCCTGGGAACCGAGCTTTATGAAGAATCGGATTCGATAGATATTGCCTCAGTTTTATCGTCAAAACATATTTGAAAAAATCTTCTACCAAAGAAGTAAAGTTTTTCAAAGAACGGAGTTAGATCGTCGGTAATTCTGGATAAATTCCTTGTTTCTGTATCAAAAATAAATCGATCGGCATCGTGTGCCGCGCCAATAAGTGCTGACATTGACCTGATCGGTATTTTGGACCGGGCCAGATCAAAGGCTCCTGGGCACTTCCAAAAGCGTCGTGGTTTGAGGGGTTTTGTGGTGCGGAACGTCTGGACGCGCGTGAAGCGGAACGCCGGCGTGGCGGGCAGCAGCCAAGCGGTCGCCGAGGCGATCGAGGCGGGGGAGGGAGAAGACCGGCGCGTTCCGCATGGCGCCGATGTAGCGCGGGGCCGCCGCGACGGCATCGCCGGGACGGACCATCCGGCTATCCGGCGTCGAAGGCGGGATCGCCGTAGGGATAGAAGTCGGCGACGTTGAGATGCTGGTAGGGGAGGGCGTCCAGGTGGACCGTCCCGACGAACGGCTCGGGCGGCTCGACCAGCAGGATCGTCTGCGCATAGCCGCCATCGTCGAAACCTCGGCGGAAATGGACCCGGGACTTGATCGCCACCACGTCGAAATCCTCCGGTGTCAGGCCGAGGTCCCAGAGTTCCGACGGCTCCATGATCTGAACGAGGTAGGGGCTGAGGACCAGCACGTTACCCCGGCCGAAGGCGACGCAGAGCCACGTGCCGGCGCCCCGGCCGGTCGTGCCCTCGACGACCGCACACACCGTGCCGGTGACGCGGACCGGGACGCCCGCGGAGGGTTCCGCCTCGCCGGCCACGGGGCCGCCGACCTCCGCGTCGAACGGATCGCCGGCCTTCACGCCCCCGGTCAGCAGCCGGCCCAGAAGCGCGGGCGCGGCGACCGTTGCGATCAGCGTGCGCTCCAGCCCCTGGGCCAGCACCTCGGCGAGCAGCCATGTCGCCCGGCCCGAGCGGTCGCTGTAATCGGCGAGCACGACCGGCGCGCCGCCCGCCCGCGCAGCCTCGGATGCCTTGGCGATGCCGTCCCGCATCGGGTGGATCGCGACGCTCGACACCAGCGCCGCGCGGTGCCGCCACGTCCAGGCCGCCATGTCGCGGGCGATCCGGTCGGCGAGGGCGTGATCGCCGTTCGTCAGGACTTAGACCGCCATGCCGGCATCCGGCACGTCCGACCAGGGGAAGCCGAAATACACGTTGACGAAGACATCGGGCTCCCGCGCCTCCCAGACCAAGGCGCGCTGGATCAGGTCGGACCACGGCGAGGCGCCGGTCCACATCACCACGGTCGGCGCGAGGATCGGGATCGGGATCGTCCGGTGCGCCGGCCGGAAGCTGCCGCGGATCGTCCGCACCAGCATCCGCGCCGCGCGCTGCCCCTGGAGATGCATGTCGTAGTGCGGGAAGTACTTCACCGCGAACGCCATGTCGGCGTGGTGCAGGAACTCCGCATCCTCGTTGCCGTGCGGGTCGAAGGTCGCCGCGATGGGCACGCCCACCCCCACCACCGCCCGCACCCGTCGGGCGATTTCGGCCTCGGGGCGCGGCACGCCGCGCACCGCCATCGCGCCGTGCAGCGCGAGGTAGACCCCGTCGAACGGTGCCCCCGCCTCCAGCTCCGCCAGCATCGCGTCGAGGAAATGCGCAAACGCGTCCTGCGTCACCCAGCCTGAGCCGATGCCGGTGCGCGGCCAGAGCGGCGAGGTGAGGCCGACGAGGTCGACCCCCTCGTATTCCCGGGCGACCTGGACGAAGCCCCCCATGTAGCCCTTGGGGTCGGTGGCGAGCAGCGCCGCGCCGCCCGCCGGGGAGCCCGGATAGATGAAGTCGTCGCGGGTCGTGTCGTTCGGCAGGAACGTCACGGTCTCGTGGGTGAACTGGAGCACGGCGATGCGCATCGGCTGCGGTCTCCTCGGGTGCGCTCCGTCGATGCGGAGGCCGGTTCGGCATGGGGAAGGGGGGCAGGCCGCTAAGCCGGCCGGACGTCGTAGAACTGCGGGAAGCCGGTGCGCAGGCCGGTCAGCCCGCGCGAGGCCGTCGCCTCGTAATAGGCGCCGAGCGGCAGGTACGGCACGTCGATGAAGAACTGCCGCTGGATCTCGGCGCAGATCGCCTTCTGGGCCGCGGAATCGGGCGCGGCGAACCATTGCGCGCGCAGCGCCTCGAGCCGCGGGGCACGGGGCCAGCCGAACCAGGCCTGATCGCCGTTGCCGCGGATGCCGAGCTGGCCGGCGGGATCGAAGTTGTTGGTGCCGTTCAGGTAGGTGACGAAGGTGCTCCAGCCGCCCTTGTCGGGGGGCTGGCGGCTCGCCCGGCGCTGCACCAGGGTTCCCCAATCCATCGCGACGAGGTCGACGTTCAGCCCGCATTTCTGGAAGGCCTCGGCGGCGACCAGGGCCAGCGGGTGGGTGGCGGGATAGTCGCTCGGATCGAGCATGACCACGCGCTCGCCCCGGTATCCGGCCTCCGTGAGGGCGCGTTTCACCGCGCCGAAGTCGCGCGGGCCCACCAGAACCTCGGTGCCCGCCCGCGTCGCCATCGGCGCATCGGGGCAGAAGACGCCGACATGGTCCTTCCACAAAGCGCGCTCGTCGCCCGCGACCGCGCTCATGAACTCGGTCTGGTCGACGGCACCGAGCAGCGCCCGGCGGATCGCGGGGTTGTCGAAGGGCGGATGCAGGTGGTTGAAGCGCAGGCAGCCGATGCCACCGACCGGATCGAGCACCTCCAGCCTGACCCCCGGCTTGGCCCGCAGCAGCCCCTGCAGGTCCGGCGTCGGGTTCTGCCACCAATCGACCTCGCCGGCCGCCAGCGCGCTCGCCGCCGTGGAGGCATCGGGCACGATCCGCCACTCGACCCGGTCGAAATGCGCGCGCTTCGGCCCGGCGGTGAAGCTCGCCGTGCCGTCCGCCCGAGGTACGTAGCCGTCAAAGCGCTCGTAGACGGTAAGTGCCCCCGGCACCCGCTCGTCCGCCTTGAAGCGGAACGGCCCGGAGCCGACCATCTCGGTGACCTGGACGTTGGGGTCGGTCTTCGCCAGGCGCTCCGGCATGATGCAGGGCATCGACGTGCCGGTCTTGCCCAGCGCCGCGGGCAGCAGCGGGAAGGGCCGCTTCAGGCGGAACACGATTTCGCGGTCGGAGGCGGCGGTGAGTTCGTCGGTGGCCTCCATCAGCGCCCGGGCGAAGGCGTCGCGGGCGGCGAACCGGCGGATGCTCGCCACTGCGTCGCGGGCCAGCACCGGCGCGCCGTCGTGGAAGCGCAGGCCCTCGCGCAGGGTGAGCCGCCAGAGGCGCCCCTCCGCCTCGACCGTATGACCCGCCACCATCTGCGGCTCGAAATCGTAGCGCGCGGTCTGCCCGTAGAGGGTGTCGAAGATGAGGTAGCCGTGGTTGCGCGTCACGGTCGCGGTCGTCCAGACGGGATCGATGACCGCGACGTCGCTTTCCGGGATGAAGCGCAGGACCTTGGCGGGCTGCGCCAATGCGGGCCGGGCCAGGCAAGCGGAGGCCATGGACGCCGCGGACAGACCCCCGAGGACGTCGCGGCGCCTCATGGCCGCTCAACCGTGCTTGCCATCATCAGAAGTCGTGCGCCCTTCGCCGCGTACCGCGCCGCAGAGTGGCGCCGTCGAGGCGACGAGGCAAATCCGGGGCCGTCCTCAGTTGCTGGCCACGTCGGCGGCGTCGCCCGTGCCGCCGACCTGACCGTCGCTGCCGAGGGAATAGACCTCGTAGCGCCCCTGGCTGCCTGGCGACCGGTACAGGTAGGCCTGGCCCCAGGGGTCGGTCAGGCCGCGGGCGTCGCGCACATAGGGGCCCCGCCAGCCCGGCAAGGTCGGCTGGACCAGCGCCGCCAGCCCCTGGTCCGAGGTCGGATAGCCGCCGAGGTCGAGGCAATAGAGCTCCACCGCCTGGGCGATGTTCTTCACCTGGATCCGGGCCGTCTCGCACTTGGCGCGGCCGAGATAGCCGAGCACCTGCGGCGTTGCGAGGCTGGCGATCATGCCGATGATCGCCAGAACAACCAGAATTTCAAAGTGGGCGAAGCCAGTATACTCTGTATTCAATCTACAGGGTTGGCTTCCGGCGTGCGTTTGTCCCATCGCGCAAATCCGATCCGAATCGTGTTGTTCTGGTTAACGCGGCGTCTGATTCATAAAAATTTCATTGGCGGCTCATAGATTGAGCGTGCGCGGATAATGATGGATTGGACACTGCGTTTCAGTCATTTTTAATTGGCGGCCCACAAATGTCTGCGCATTCGCGTCGGCAGCCCGGCGCAGAGCGAGACTGCGAGCGACCCCGCCATGCCCATCCCGTCCGCGCGACGTGCCGCGACCGCCGCCGCGATCCTGATTCCGGCTGCTTTCCTGATGGCGCGACCGGCGAGCGCCGCGCCCCTTACCCTGGCGCTGCCCGGTCCGCTGCCCCCGGTACAGGTTCTGACCGTGCTCGCGGGGCTCCACCTCCTCGGTGTCTGCTTCGCCCTCGGCCTGATGCGCGAGTTCAACGGCACCGTGGCCTACGGGGTGCTGATCGGCTTCTGGCTCGCCGGCATCGGCGTGACGTCCCTCGGGGCGATCCTGCTGTGGCGCCACCTGTGCAGGCGGATGGCCGCCGGCCCGCGGACGGTCGCTCGACAGGCCCTGGTGGATGAGGCCGCGGCGCCGGGCCGGTCCTGACCCGCCGTGGCGTTCGATCCCCTGGTCGCGCTGCTGCCACTGCCGCTGACCCTGCCGGGGGCCCTTATCGACCTGCGGCGGCGGATCATTCCGGGCGGGCTGAACCTCGCCCTGCTCCTTGCCGGCCTCCGCGTCGCGGGCCTCCGGGATCCGAGCCCGGGCGACGTGCTGGCCCGGGCGCCGTGCTGGCCCGAGTCGCCGACGTGGCGCTCGTCGTCACCGCGATGTGACCGCGATGTGGTGGCTGCGGGCCCTCTACGCCCGCCTGCGCGGCCGGACCGGCCTCGGCGACGTACAATTCCTCGGGACGGCGACGGCGTGGACGGGCCTGGCGCAAATGCCGTTCGGACCGTTCCTCGCCCTCGGCCTGCACGGGGCGCTGGTGTTCACGCCGGCGGCGTGACGGCGAACAGGGTTCGGCGAAGCGCCCCGACAGGGCAGTGCAGCCTCGTCCTCCCGGTTTCCGTCCGCACTGCGCGAGCTGGCCGACGCTCAGGATCGCCCCCAATCACCGAGACGATCAGGCCGCCGGCCGCGATCGTCACCAGGGGCGTGAACAGGGCGAGCATCCGGTCGATGCGCTGGCCCGGATGGGTCTCGTGCATCTCGGCGGTGTAGGCCAGGACGCTGCCGAGGCGGTTCACCTGATCGCCGCTGGCGATGAGGTTCAGGGTCGAGGGCGCGCAGGCGCGCAGGCGCCCGAGCCCGGAGGCGAGGCCGCCGCCCTCGGTCAGGTGTTGCGCCGCCTCGCCGAGGGCGTGCGCCCGTTCCACGATGGCCCGCCGCAGGGCCTGGCAGATCGCCCCGACGCGGTTGCCGTCGTCAGCCTTCATGGACAAGGTAAATCAAGCGCCACCGCCGCTGCGGACTGATCCGTGATGATCCTTTCCGGGGTCGCAATCCGCTCCGGCGGCCCGGACGGATGTCGGGTACGCTGTCTGCCGAAGCGGACCTCCCGGTGCAACGGTCACGCCACCGTTTCCAGTCAATCCCGAAGCATGTCCGCCTGTCTGGTCGATGGGTCCAAAGCAGACGTTCCGCTTTCGGCCAGATTACGCCATGTCGGATCGTCAGCGAGCGCAGGTCCGGACCGTCGGCCTTGCGCCCATAGCAGCCGGTCAAGTCATACGAAATCGCTCCAAATGCAGACATCGATGAGGGCATGCGCTACCTTCCGCGAATGACCTGTGGCCGACGCAGGCACCGTCAGCGGGCAGCCCCATAGCTGCGTCCATGGCTGCACCCCGAGAAAGGGAACCGTAGCAGGGCCGCTCGATTGGCCTGAAGCGTAAGCTACGTCTTCCGCCCGCGCGACGGGAACCAAGCGACCGCCCCAACCCCATCGTAGGATCTCGGTTCGGCTGCCAAGGGGGCGGATCTGGACGCTGGTCCGGAGCGTCGTGCATGGAACACGGTTTGGCGACGGCGGTCCTTTGCGTCGTCGGTGGCGGCATCGCTGCTCAGGTTCTCGCGGCCAGACTGCGCATCCCTTCCATCGTCATCCTGCTCGCGCTTGGCTTCCTGGTCGGGCCTGTACTCGGCCTGCTGCATCCCACGCACGATTTCGGCCCGAACCTGCGACCCCTGATCGGCTTGGCGGTCGCCGTCGTGGTGTTCGAGGGCGGTCTCGCCCTCGATTTCCGCGAGTTGCGGGCGTCCGGCGAGGGGGTGCTACGGCTGACCGCCTTCGCCCTGCCCATCAATTTCGTCCTGGGCACACTCGCCGCCCACCTTATCGGGGGAATGTTGTGGGGACCGGCTTCCGTGTTCGGCGCCATCCTCGTCGTCACCGGGCCGACCGTGATCTTGCCGCTCTTGCGCCAAGCGCGACTGGATAGACGCTCAGCCGCCTTCTTGAAGTGGGAGGCCATCGTCAACGACCCGGTTGGGGCTATCTTGACCGCGGTCGTCGTCGAGATTCTTGTAGGCGTGCCCCGCGGAGCCGGGGAGGGTCCAGCCACCGCATTGACGCTTCACCTCGTGGAGGGCGTGCTGGTCGCCGGCGCCCTTGGTGTCGGCTCGGCGCTCATGGTCGCATGGGCGTTCCGGCGCGACCTGATCCCGGAAACACTGAAGACGCCGGTGCTACTCGCGCTCGCACTGGTCGCTTACGTCGTGCCGAACCTACTTATGCACGAGGCCGGCCTCATCGGCGCGACCGTGTTTGGCGTCGCGCTCGCGAACCGGCACATGCCGGGTCTAGCCGAACTCCGCCGCTTCAAAGAGGCGCTCGTCGTCCTGCTGGTGTCATGCCTGTTCGTCGTGCTGACCGCCGACCTCGACCTCGCGGTCCTTGGAAAGCTGTCGGCGCCTATCCTCGGGCTAACGGCGGCGATCCTTTTCGTGGTTCGCCCGGCGGCGATCTGGTTGGCCACGATGCGCAGTGATCTATCCCGGGGGGAGCGACTGTTCGTCGGCTGGATCGGGCCTCGTGGCATCGTCGCGGCTGCCGTTGCCGGGCTAGCCGGTCCTCGCCTGAGCGAGGCGGGGTACGCCGGCGGTGACCTGATCCAACCAACTGTGTTCGCGGTCATCGTCGCGACCGTGCTCGCCCACGGCTTTTCCCTGGGGCCGCTCGCCCGAAGGTTCGGCCTGTCGACCGCAGCCGCTACGCAGCGGCTCGCCGTTGTCGGAGCATCCCCGTGGGCGAGCGACATGGTGATCGCACTTCATCGGGCGGGCGTGCCGGTCGTAATCATCGACATCTACCCGGGCGCCATGCTTGCTGCACGGGAAGCGGGGGTGCCGACGCTGCAGGCGGAACTCCTGTCTCGATCCGCCGAGGAAGGGATGGCCGACCATCCTTCGGATCATCTGCTCGCTGCGACTCGAGACGAACTCTACAACGCCCTCGTATGCACCCACCTGGCCCCCGAAATTGGTCGCGAGCGCGTTTATCAAGTCGCTCCGTCCGAAAACCACCTGCTGCACGCGGACACCGGCGTCAGCCGGGATGCCCGCGGTAAAGTCTTCGGAAATGCGGATGTCAGCTTCGATGCGTTAGCCGGGCGGCACGAGGCCGGCTGGCGGTTCTTCGTCGCCGACTTGGATGCCGTCGAGCAGCCGGATGACGTCCATCTGCTCGCCATCAAGACCGACGGGTGCCTCGAATTCTTCTCGGTCGATCACGAGCAGAACGAGACTGCCGAGGGCGATAGGGTGCTGATCCTGCAGGCGCCAAGCATGGCGGAATTCGACGGCGATGACCGCCCCGCCATGATGCCTACTTGAACGATCGCCCTGTCCGGGATCGTTCCGCTGCAAGCGCGGCGCTCAGGCCACCCGCAGCCTCGAATTCGTCTTGAATTGTGAAGGACCTTCCAGCGCAATCAAACGCTTGGTTAGCTTGATGGCTGCTTCAGGCGAATGGGCATCAGGTTCGGAGGCCCGAACGTCATTGTTAAATCTGAAGCGGAATGGCAGCTCAGGGTGGTTTCCAGTCATTCCGCTTCCATTCGGACATACACGGAAGCGGACGTTCTAGGGTTCGTTTCAGGTCGCGCGCACGGTGGTTGGGACGCAGGCGACCTCTTCCGTCAGGTGCTCGGACTACCGCCGGCCGCACTGGCGTAGCCGCTGCCTGAGATCATACCTACTCCCCGTTCCGGTCCCGATGGGACCGTGGGGGAATGGCCGCGCGCAGGGAGCACAGGGCGTAGGGGTTTGCCCCGGCGCCAGCCAGTGAAATTTCGAGCCTCGTCTTCATCGCGGCGACGAAGGCTCCGAATGACCCTGTTGCCGTGCCACGATCCGGTCGAGGAGGATGTGCGGCACGGTCAGGTCCGACAGCATCTGCAGCGTGACGGCCAGGAGGGTCGCCGGCGCACCCGACGAGCCGGCGGCATAGAACGGCCAGAGGCCGACACCCAGCAGGATGGTCAGAGCAAAGATCGGCAGCGAAGCCAGCACGGCCCGCTGCATCGTGTCTACGCCGGGGGCCTTGATCGGGTCCCGCACCAGGGCGAGCACGTGCCTGGGAGCATGGAGGCCGACGAAGTACAGAGTGAAGGCCGTGAGCGGTGGCAGCGCCAAAAAACTCACCGCCAGGACGATCATCTCGCCGAGCACGCCCCGCCGGGCTCCGCGCCTGAGAAGCCAAGCCCCCGTAAGGCCAAGCCAGAGCCACGCGGTGGCCCACCACCAGACCGGAAGCTGCGGCATTGGCGACCGGGTCACGACTGCGAAAAGCTCCGCCGTCTGGTCCGGGCGCAACAAAGCCGGCAGCGCGACCGGGAGCCCCCCGCGTACGAGCGCCTCGATCGGTCGGCCCGGGCCCGCATCCTCCAGGCCGAAATGCACGACTGAGACGGCGAGGAACGCCGCTAGGGTGACGAGAGGCAGGATCTGCCACGCCAGGAGCACCAGCGCTGAGAGGCCGAGATACGGGATGGCGAAGACCCCGAACCACACACGTCCGTAGCGGGGACGAAGCAGCGGCGCCGCCACCGCGCCGTCCAGGGCCCCGTGCGGAACCCCCAGGACGATCACCGCGGCCAGGGCCACGAGCCATGAGATGTCGCGCGGCAGACAGGCGGAGGCGACCAGCACGAGCCCTATCAGCATGCCCACGCCCCGCAGCAGCCACGGGCCCCGAACGGGCATACAGTGGCGGCTCGCGTCGGCGGTATCCCCGATGAGGAAGACAGACGACGGGGCCGCCATCCGCTTCAAGCCGCCCGGCGCAGCGGCGTCGTGGCCACGCGGCCGTCCTTCAGATCGCGGTCGACAGCGCGTGTCGTCTCTAGGGTCGCCATGATCCCGTAGACGACCTTGGCGGTCAGATCGAGGATGGCGATCGCCGCCAGAGCCAGCGTGGGCGACAGGAAGCCAAGGCCGTCCTGGCCGACGAGCAGCACGATCGGATAGGCGGACCACACCCCCGTGAGGAACACGGCGTTGCGCAGGAAAGCCTTCCGCACGTCGCCCCGCTCCCCGGCATTCTCCTCACGCAGTTGCACGAAGATCCCGTAGAACACCGCCAGGAAGGCGCCGCAGGAGATGGCGAACCACGTCCACTTCACCGCGGCGACGTCGGACAGGCCGAAGGCGAGGGCCGTTACGACCATGATCAGGTCGGATCCGATCAGCCCCCACACGACAGCCGGGCGCCGCATGCCGGAATGCATCGCCGTGCGCGAGAGGCCGACGAGCAGCAGGGGTGTCGTGAACGTCCAGTCGATGTAGCGCGCAAAGTAGAACTGCCGCGCAGCCTCAGCTGCATCGGGACCTGCCGAAAGGACGAGGCTTCCCTGTCCCGTGGCCATAGCAAAGTAGGAGCAGGCTGCGATGATGGGCACGATCCCGTGGATGATCCCATCAGCCTCCTCAGCGGGGGTCCGCCGTTTCGCCATGAACAGGATCACGGCGGCTCCCGCCGCCATGCCGACACAGCCGAGCCACAGCCAAAATTGAGGCGTCATCGATTACTCATAAGGACAAGGATGAAAGTGGTGCGCACGAACGTGGCAGCACGTCTCCAATTGGCCTCAAGCGAGAACGTTTCGTGGGGCAATTGTCGCAGTCGGGCGTGACCTTCACGGGAGCCGCTGCTGACGGCTTGCCGCCACCCCTTTGGCCAGAAAGCGTCGCAGCTGCCATGGCCGAAAACCTTGGCGTCGGTTGCGGCGATGTCCGCTTCGAAGGCTAGAGTG
>NZ_JALNUM010000121.1:0-17792 GCF_026540795.1 Methylobacterium sp. GC_Met_2 | reverse complement strand
CGACGAGATGGTGCCGACCTGGGCGACCTCGTCGGAGGTCGAGACCTTCTTGGCGCGCGCGATGATGTCCTTCACGGCGGCGGCCGTGGCGAGGTCGATGCCGCGCTTCAGGTCCATCGGGTTGATGCCGGCGGCGACGTACTTCGCGCCCTCGCGGACGATGGCCTGGGCCAGCACGGTCGCGGTGGTGGTGCCGTCACCCGCGATGTCGTTGGTCTTCGAGGCCACTTCGCGCACCATCTGGGCGCCCATGTTCTCGAAACGGTCGGAGAGCTCGATCTCCTTGGCGACCGTCACACCGTCCTTGGTGATGCGCGGGGCGCCGAAGCTCTTCTCGATCACGACGTTGCGGCCCTTCGGGCCGAGCGTCACCTTCACCGCATCCGCCAGGATGTCGACGCCGCGCAGCATCTTATCGCGGGCGTCGGCGGAGAAACGTACGTCTTTCGCTGCCATTGTGTGCCTCTTCGCTACTGGTTGAACCCCAAGGCCTCAGACGGCCTCAAAGGGCGGTGACGGGTGGTCCGATCAGAGGGCGACGACGCCCATGATGTCGGATTCCTTCATGATCAGGAGGTCCTGACCGTCGATCTTGACCTCGGTGCCGGACCACTTGCCGAACAGGACGCGGTCGCCGGCCTTGACGTCGAGCGCGTTGACACGGCCCTGCTCGTCGCGGGCGCCGGGGCCGACGGCGACGATCTCGCCCTCCTGCGGCTTCTCCTTGGCGGTGTCCGGGATGATGATGCCGCCCTTGGTCTTCTCCTCGCTCTCGATGCGACGGACGACCACGCGGTCGTGCAGCGGACGGAACTTCATGAGCTGCCCTCTTGCTTCAGGTCCGGAGTTGGCGTTGATGCGGCCACCGGGACCGCCGCGAACTCGACTGTTAGCACTCTGTCTCGGCGAGTGCCAAAGACGGCCGCGAGATAGGCGCGGGGCTGTTCCGTGTCAAGTCTGTCGCACCCTTTCGGGTGACGCGATGCCTGCCCCCCCGCTCATGGAAAATGCGCCGCGATGCTGAGCCTGCACGGCCCCGAAGGTCCGGTGGCGCCCGAGACCGCCCGCCGGATCGCGCGCAGCGCCGTGTGGATCGACCTGAACGATCCGACCTCCGAGGAAGCGGAAGCGGTCGAGGCCGCGACCGGGCTGCGCGTCCCGTCCCGGGAGGCCCTGTCGGAGGTCGAAACGTCGAGCCGCCTGCGCCGGGTGAAGGGCGGCCTGTCGCTGTCGACGCCGATGATCACCTTCGAGCGCAGCGCATCGCAGCTGAAGCCCCTGGGCTTCCTGCTGACGAAGGATCACCTCGTCACGGTCCGCTTCCATGAACTGCGCGCCTTCGAATCCGCGGCCAAGCGAATCATCGACGGGGACGGCAGCGCGACGCCGAGCGAGGTCTTCCTCGTGGTCCTGGAAGAGCTGGTGGACAGCTTGGCAGACTCGTTGGAGGACATGGCCTCTGAACTCGACAGCTTGTCCACCCGGATCTTCGATTTCGACGTGCGCGGCGCGGACCGTCGCCGGCTGGAGAGCCCGCCACCCCGGCGTCGGGATCTCGCATTGCGTCGGATCCTGCGCGGGATCAGCAACCGGGGCAAAGTCCTGGGCAAGATCCGGGCGAGCCTGCTGGGCCTGGAGCGGATCGTCCCGTTCGTGGCGGCGGCCTGCGACGCCCTCGGCCTTCCGGAAAACAGTCGCTTCGACACGATCAGCCGGGATATCGATTCCCTCGACGAATTCGAGACGCGGCTTGCCGAAAACGTTCAGTTCCTGCTCGACGCGGCTTTGGGCCTGATCAACATCGAGCAGAACAACGTCTTCCGCGTGCTGACCGTCGTGTCGGTGGTGGGCGTGCCTCCGACCCTGATCGCATCCATCTACGGCATGAACTTCAAGACCATGCCCGAACTCGACTGGGCCTACGGTTATCCCTACGCCCTTGCACTCATTCTTTTGAGTGCGCTCGCGCCGATTGTCTATTTTCGGATGCGAGGCTGGTTTTGAGGAAACAAAGAAAATTTTTTGAGAGTTCTTAGGCGGCAAATATCAATGCCAAGCAATTACCATATCTAACGACGCGATCGAACCATTAGATAATAGGCTACTGGCTTCTTGCTCATATCGAATGCAGACTCTGGCGCAAAATTTAGCACTCGTTTAAGGAACCTCTGTCTTTCTTCCCGGCGCAGACAAGCGGGCTCAGACATGTTCAAGAGATCCACCTACAGCGAGGCGCAAGCCAAGATCGAAGCCCTCGATCGATCGTTGGCCATCATCGAGTTTTCTATGGATGGGCATGTTCTTCATGCCAACGAAAACTTTCTGCGCGTGATGAAGTACACGCTTGCCGAACTCATCAACAAACATCACGGCATCTTCGTCGAGGACGCCGAGGCCAAGTCCGGAGACTACGCTCAGTTCTGGACCAAGCTGAAGGGCGGCCAGTACGTCACCGGCGAGTTCCTCCGCCTGGCCAAGGGCGGGGACCGGATCTGGCTCGAGGCCACCTACAACCCGATCCTGGACGCGGCCGGAAAACCCGTGAAGGTCGTGAAGTTCGCCTCCGACATCTCGGCGAAGAAGAACCAGATCGATCGGCTGATGTCGATGATCGACAACATGCCGGTCGCCGTGATGACCGTCGATCCACGTAACAATTTTCAGTTCGACTACCTCAATCAAACATCCCGCAGAACGCTAAAGCCGCTGGAGCAATATCTTCCGGTCAAGGTCGATGACATGCTGGAGCACTCGTTCGACGTGTTCCACATGAATCCCAAGCATCAGCGCACGATGCTGTCGGATGCCAGCCACCTGCCGCATCGGACCAAGATCAAGGTCGGGCCCGAGACGCTCGATCTGCAGGTCACGGCCGTCAACGACGAGCGGGGCAACTACATCGGGCCGATGGCAACCTGGTCCATCGTCACGGCACAGGTTCAGATGGCCTCCGAGGTCACGCGGGTGGTCGAGGCGGTCGGCTCGGCGATCCAGGAGATGCAGCAATCGGCCGAGGGACTGACACAGTCAGCCGATTCCGCCCGCCAGAAGGCGACCTCGGTGGCGGCGAACTCGGAGCAGATGAACAACGCCATCCAGGAAATTTCCGGCCAGGTCGGGCGCGTGTCCGAGCGGGCTCAACAGATTGCCACGCAGGCCGAGACCACTGACGCGACGATGCGGCAACTGGCCGAGAACGCCCGCAAGGTCGACGCGGTGGTCGGCATGATCAAGTCGATTGCCGACCAGACCAATCTTCTGGCGCTCAACGCCACGATCGAGGCGGCCCGTGCCGGCACGGCCGGACGCGGCTTCGCGGTGGTGGCCAGCGAGGTCAAGGCGCTGGCCGAGCAGACCGCGAAGGCGACCGGGGAGATTACCCAGCAGGTCTCGGCGATCCAGAGCGCGACCGGCGAGGCGGTGAGCGCCATCGAGATGATCACCGCGGCGGTGGCGGAACTCTCCAACCTGACGCTGGCGATGGCGAGCGCCGTGGAGGAGCAGGCGGTCTCGACCCACGAGATGTCGGGCAATATCGGCGGCGTCTCGCAGGCGGCCAACGCGACGGGCCAGTTTGCCGAAGCGGTCCGCGGCATTGCCGGGAGCCTGGCCGATTATTCCGCCAGCCTCGCCGAGAGCGTGAACCGCTTCACGAAGACGGCCTGATCCGGTCGGATCGCAGCCCACACCGCCGCGAACGCACACCCTCCCGGCTTCAGGATTTCAGCCTCGCCGTTCTTGCGGGTGGAGCACGGCAGCATCCCGATGCAGCGCTCCACCCGCCTCGCGGTGCCCTGAGCCACTTCGCTTTGTGCGTGCTAACACAGGGGGGTGAAGCCGGTCGAACGGCACAACCGACATCCGCCGCTGCGCCTGGATCCATCGCTCGCGGTTTGGATGCGGGCTATCGGATTGCACCATGTCGTTGCCGGATGCGCTCGCGAACTGTCTGGTGCTCAACACGGTCGCGGCGGCCCGCACCTTGTTGCGGCGGGGCGATGCCGCCTTCAAGCCGTTCGGCGTCACCGTCCAGCAATTCTCGCTCCTGGCGGCGATCCGGTTCAATCCGGAGACGCCCGTGGCCGTGCTGGCGCGCCGCATCCTGCTCGATCGAACCAGCCTGACGCGCAATCTGGATTTGTTGGAACAGAAAAACCTCGTCGAGCGTGTTGCGGGCACCGATACCAGTGCACGCCTGTGTCGATTGACCCAGGACGGGAGCGTTCTGCTGGATCAACTCTTGGACGTTTGGCAACGCGCCCAGGCAGACATACGGGACGGGTTCGACGAGACGGAAGCCGATACCTATCTGCGCCTCGTCAAACACTTCGCGCGCGGGAAATGAAGCGCCGCCGGCATTGCCCCGCCACGATGATGTGTATATGCACACCTAAGTGGGCGCGTTTCGCGGGGTTTCGTCGTGCAAGAGCCGATCGTCATCACGGGTCTCGGGGCCGTCTCGCCGTTGGGTTCCGGCGTGGCGGCGACCTGGGATCGGCTGAAAGCCGGGCAGAGCGGGATCCGGCGCAACACCCGATTCGATGTCGGTGATTGGAAATGCCGGATCGCCGGCCTCGTCCCCACGCGATCGGACGATCCGAGCGGCTTCGATGCCGAGCAGGTGATGGAGGCCCGCGAGCTGCGCCGCAACGACGTGTTCATCCACTACGCCATGGGCGCCGCGCAGGAAGCGCTCGATCAGGCCGGCTGGCATCCCGACGATCCGGCGCATCGCCGGCGCACCGCCACGGTGATCGCCACGGGCATCGGCGGCGTTCCGGCGATCACCGCCGCCTGCGAGACCATCCGCACCTCGGGCGCGCGGCGCCTGTCGCCGTTCGTCGTGCCGTCCTTCCTGCCCAATCTCGCGGCCGGCCAGATTGCCATCCGGTTCGGCTTCCAGGGGCCGGCCGGTTCGCCGACCACGGCCTGCGCCGCCTCGGCCCAGGCGATCGGCGATGCCGCGCGTATGATCCGCAGCGGCGAAGCCGACATCGCCCTGTGCGGCGGGACGGAGGCGTGCGTCGATCCCGTTGCGATCGGCGGCTTCACGGCGGCGAAGGCCCTGTCCGTCGCGTTCAACGATGCGCCGCACCGCGCGTCCCGTCCGTTCGACCGCGAGCATGATGGCTTCGTGCTTTCGGAGGGCGCGGCCATGCTGGTGATCGAGCGCCTCGGCCACGCCGAGCGGCGGGGTGCCCGTCCACTGGCGGTTCTGTCGGGCTACGGCACCACCACGGATGCCCATCACGTAACGTCGGGCTGGCCGGACGGGCGGGAAGCCGCCCGCGCGATGGAGATCGCCCTCGCGAACGCGGGGCTCCCAGCGGCCGACGTCAGCTACGTCAACGCCCACGCGACCTCGACGCCCGTCGGCGACGCGGCCGAACTCGCCGCCCTGACGGCGCTGTTCGGGCCGGCCGGCGGCGGTGTCCCGATCAGTTCGACCAAATCGGCGACGGGCCATATGCTGGGCGCTGCCGGGGCGATCGAGGCCGTGTTCTCCACGCTCGCGCTCCAGCATCAGGTCCTTCCGCCGGGCCTCAACATCGAGGAGCCGATGCCGGAGGCGGCGGGGTTCGATCTGGTCGAGGCCGCTTCACGGCCCTGGCCCGTGAAGCACGTGCTCTCGAACGCCTTCGGCTTCGGAGGCGTCAACGCGGCGCTGGTGTTCAGCCGATACTTATAATCCGGGCCGAGGGGGCCGTACGGATGTTCCGGAGACAGAGGACGCTACCTTGGCCGGTGGCAGTCCGCAGGTCGTTGGCCATAGCTACGGCGCCGCTGCCTGGCCAAGGAAGAAGGATCGTTCGGTTAGGCTGCAGGCGATCCACATCGTCCAGCTGTCCAATACGGTACTCAGATCGGTTTTCGGCCGGGCGTGGTTTGCCCGCATAATCCTTTCCGCCGGCGACCGTCCAGATCGCACCCCGCCTCATTCATCGTCTCGATCGGACACGGCATCGATGAAGGCCTGATCCTCCGGCTCGCGCGTGCTGGCGGCGATGGCGCAAGATTGGCGTTGCGCCTCGGCTTTGAACCCGGGTGCGCGCGCGTCAGGCGCCCAGATCTGTATGGGTCTCAGTCCTTGAGCACGGAGCCGCGCACGATCGTTGCGTACCTTTGCACGTGCGGATCCGGCGGTGGAAGCACGCGACATGTCTTGCTCGCTCGTCGGCAACACCCTTTAACCTAAGTGGCAATGAGGGGCTTGCCAACGCTCATCCCTCCGGTGGCCATCCTCACCGATCTGGAGACCTGACGATGCAGGACACGCGACCGGACGGCATCACCGCCATGGGCGCGGTGGACCTCGCCGCCGCCATACGCGGCCGGGTGGTCTCCTGCGTGGAGGTGATGCGCGCCTATCTGGACCGGATCCATCGGCTCAACCCGCAGGTCAACGCCATCGTGGCCCTGGCCGACGACGCGGCGCTCCTGCGGGAGGCCGAGGCTGCCGATGCCGCCCTGGCGCGCGGCGCTGCGGTCGGGCCGCTGCACGGCTTCCCGCTCGCCGTGAAGGATCTCGATCCGGTGCGCGGCCTGCGGTTCACGCAAGGCTCGCCGATCTTCGCGGACCGGATCGCCGAGACCGATTCGATCATGGTGGCGCGCCTGCGCGCCGCCGGGGCGATCTTCATTGGAAAGACCAACATCCCCGAATTCGGCCTCGGCTCGCACAGCTTCAACCCGGTCTACGGCACCACGGCCAATCCCTATGATCTGACGAAGAGCGCGGGTGGGTCGAGCGGCGGTGCCGCCGTCGCGGTGGCGCTGCGGATGCAGCCGGTCGCCGACGGCAGCGACCATGCCGGATCGCTGCGCAACCCGCCGGCCTTCAACAATTGCTACGGCCTGCGCCCGAGTTGGGGCCGGATTCCCGCCGAGGCCAAGGACGTGTTCAGCCCCGGGCTCGCGGTGCTCGGCGCGATCGGGCGGACGCCCGCCGATATCGGCCTGATGCTCTCCGTCCAGGCGGGTTACGACCCGCGCTGCCCGAATGCGATCCGCCAGGATCCGTCCGCCTTCGCGAGCCTGCGCGCCCGGGATTTCAGCGGCACCCGCATCGCGTGGCTCGGCGATTGCGGCGGCCAGATCCCGTTCGATCCCGGTGTGCTCGAACTCGGGCGCTCGGCTCTGACCACCTTCGTGGAGATCGGCTGCACCGTCGAGGAGGCGGTGCCACGCTACGACATGGAGCAGCTGTGGCAGGATTGGCTGGTGCTGCGGGCGCTCACCGTGGCGGCGGCGCTTCGCCCCTTCTACGACGAGCCCCGCCACCGGGCGCTGCTGAAGCCGGAGGCCGCCTGGGAGGTCGAGCGGGGGCTGGCGCTCAGCGCCGACCGGATCATCGCGGCGCTGGAAGGTCGCACGCGCTGGTACGAGACCCTGCGCCGCTTCATGGAGGCCTACGACTTCCTCGTGATGCCAACGACGCAGGTCTTCCCGTTCGACAAGGACCTGCGCTGGCCCGAGACGGTCGGCGGGCGGCAGATGGATACCTACCATCGCTGGATGCAGACCGTGATCCCGGTCACCATGGCGGGCCTGCCCGCGCTCGATGTGCCGGCCGGATTCGGCGCGGCCGGATTGCCCACCGGCATCCAGATCGTCGGGCCGAACCACGGCGAACTCGCCTGCCTGCAGCTCGGCGGCGCCTACGACGCGGCGAGCAACTGGGTCCGGCGGTACCCGCCGCCTCTGAACTGAGGGCGTGGCACGTCGACCAAGCCGATACGATAACGGGCACGGATGCGTTGACCCGCCCGACGCTCTCCGCTAATAGGCCCGACACCCTGCACGTCGACCATGAGCCAGTTCCGGATCATGTGGCCGTCGCGGGGCAGGTTCGGATATCCGATGACCACGGTCCTTATTGTAGCGGTAGCGTCACCGACGGGGCGGCCCTGAGCTAGGGCCGCAATCCGGGCGGTGGCGCATGCAGGGTCCCTCGGGGCCCTTTTTTGTTGCCCGCGGCCCGGCGGACGAAACTGACACGGACGGTTATCCGAGGCGAAAGGCACCTTCGGGCGAGGCGGACACTGCTTCATCAGACGAGGGTGCGGGGAGAGAGGACGGGGCCGGGCGGCGATCGCGGATCGCCGTGGTTCCGGAGAGCGCGAGGAGACGAGCATGGGCGGCGAGGTCATGACCGGGGCCGAGATGGTCATCCGGGCCTTCCAGGATCAGGGTGTCGATACGCTGTTCGGGTATCCGGGCGGCGCCGTACTTCCGATCTACGACGCGCTGTTCCATCAGAACGCCGTCAAGCACATCCTCGTGCGCCACGAGCAGGGCGCCGTCCACGCCGCCGAGGGCTATGCCCGCTCCTCCGGCAAGGTCGGCTGCGTCCTCGTTACCTCCGGCCCGGGCGCGACCAACATCGTCACCGGCCTGACCGACGCGATGCTGGATTCGATCCCGCTGGTCTGCATCACCGGCCAGGTCCCGACCCATCTGATCGGCACCGACGCGTTCCAGGAATGCGACACGGTCGGCATCACGCGCCACTGCACGAAGCACAATTACCTGGTCAAATCGATCGACGACCTGCCGCGCATCCTGCACGAGGCGTTCTACGTCGCGGCCAACGGCCGGCCCGGCCCGGTCGTGGTCGACCTGCCCAAGGACATCCAGTTCGCCTCCGGCCTCTACGAGCGCCCGGAGATCGCGAGCCACAAGACCTACCGTCCGGCCGTGAAGGGCGATTCCGACCGGATCCGGGCGGCCGTCGACTTGATGGCGACCGCCCGCCGGCCGGTCTTCTACACGGGCGGCGGCGTGATCAATTCCGGCCCGGAAGCCTCGCGCCTGCTGCGCGAGCTCGTCCGCGAGACCGGCTTTCCGGTCACCTCGACCCTGATGGGGCTCGGCGCCTATCCGGGCACGGACGAGAAGTTCCTGGGCATGCTCGGCATGCACGGGACCTACGAGGCCAACCTCGCGATGCACGAATGCGACGTGATGATCTGCGTCGGCGCCCGGTTCGACGACCGGATCACCGGCCGGCTCGACGCGTTCTCGCCGTTCTCCAAGAAGATCCACATCGACGTCGACGCCTCCTCGATCAACAAGGTGGTCAAGGTCGATGTCGGGATCGTCGGCGATTGCGCCTCGGTGCTCGCCGATATGCTGGAGGCATGGCGCGCCCTGCCGTCGCGGCCCGACGCGTCGAACCTCGAGCCGTGGCTGCAGAAGATCAAGACCTGGAAGGCGCGGGACTGCCTCGCCTACTGGCCCTCGGGCACGATCATCAAGCCGCAATACGCGGTCCAGCGGCTCTACGAGGCCTGCAAGAGCCGCGAGACCTACATCACCACGGAGGTCGGCCAGCACCAGATGTGGGCCGCCCAGTACTTCAAGTACGACGAGCCGAACCGCTGGATGACCTCGGGCGGGCTCGGCACGATGGGTTACGGCCTGCCGGCCGCGATCGGCACGCAGCTCGCCCATCCGGACGGGCTGGTGATCGACATCGCCGGCGAGGCCTCGATCCTGATGAACATGCAGGAGATGTCGACGGCGGTTCAGTACCGCCTGCCGATCAAGGTGTTCATCCTAAACAACGAGTACATGGGCATGGTCCGGCAGTGGCAGGAATTGCTGCACGGCTCGCGCTACTCGCAGAGCTACTCGGAGAGCCTGCCGGACTTCGTGAAGCTCGCGGAGGCCTACGGCGCCAAGGGCATGCGCTGCGACAAGCCGGGCGACCTCGACGGCGCCATCGCGGAGATGCTGGCCTATGACGGCCCGGTGATCTTCGACTGCATCGTCGACAAGACCGAGAATTGCTTCCCGATGATCCCGTCGGGCAAGGCGCACAACGAGATGCTCCTGTCCGACTACCTCGGTGAGACCGGCGTCGAACTCGGCGACGTGATCTCCGAGGAAGGCAAGATGCTGGTGTAAGGGACTGAGATCCCAGGATTGATCTGCAATAACCTGGTTTCAAAAGGTCGAGACCTTTTGCGGGTGAAGGGCGGAGCCCTGCTGTCGGGCTTCGCCCGATGCGTCGGGGGCCTGCTCCGACACCCCGCCGAAGGGCACGTCCTTCGGAAACCCAGACGAGGACGAGGCCGGCCATGAACGCGATGAACACCCACTACCCCGATGCCGGCCGCGTCGAGCCGGTGAACCGGCACACCCTGGCGGTGATCGTCGACAACGAGCCCGGCGTGCTCGCCCGCATCTCGGGCCTGTTCTCCGGCCGGGGCTACAACATCGAGAGCCTGACGGTCTCCGAGACCGAGGAGGCGCGCCACATCTCGCGCGTCACCATCGTGACCACCGGAACGAACGCCGTGATCGAGCAGATCAAGGCGCAGCTCGACCGGCTGGTGCCGGTGCACCGGGTGGTGGACCTGACGCTCCAGGGCAACGCGCTGGAGCGCGAGATCTGCCTCGTGAAGGTGAAGGGGGAGGGCGAGCACCGGAGCGAGGCCCTACGGCTGGCCGCCGCCTTCGGCGCCAAGACGCTCGATGCCACGCTCAACTCCTTCGTGTTCGAACTGACCGGCGCCACCGAGGAGATCGACCGGTTCGTGCGCCTGATGAGCGTGATCGGGCTGGTGGAGATCTGCCGGACCGGCATCTCCGCGATGGGGCGCGGGGCGGAGCCGCTGTAGGATCCGGCCGATTGGACTATGATGCCGGGAGAGTGGGAGAAGCTCTCATGGAAGCCAAGCTCACGCGCACCGGCGACGAATTCGTGATTCGGATCCCTGCGAACGAGGGCGATCGGCACGGTCTGACGGATGGGCAGACCGTCGAGATCCTGCCGCGTCGGCGCAGGGAGACACTGCAGGACATGATCGCCGAGATGGATCGGCTCGGGCCAGCCTATCGCCCTCCCGTCGTGGATTGGGGGCCGGATGTCGGCGCCGAGATCATCCATGACGACTGGACATGACCCTCGAGAATTGCCGGAGGCCGGGGATCTCGTGTGGGTGGATTTCCGGCCGACGCTCGGCCGCGAACAATCCGGTGTTCGACCTGCCCTCGTTCTGACAACCCGCGATTTCCACGCGCGGAACGCGACCGCCATCGTTTGCCCGGTGACACGCAACGTCGATCCCTGGCCGACAAAAATCATGCTTCCGCAAGGTTTGGCGATTTCCGGTGCGGTCCTGACCGATCAGATCCGGAACGTCGATCGCGCCGCACGCGGTTTCCGCCGCATCGATCGTGTCTCGCTCGAAACGCTCGACGCCGTTCGCCAGAAGCTCGCGAACCTGCTCGGATTCAACCCGCTTCCCTGATCGAAGGATGACCGACCGCATGGCTCGCACCCTCTACTACGCCCCCGGCGCCTGCTCGCTGGCCGCCCACATCATCCTGGAGGAATCCGGGCTGCCCTACGAGGGCGTGAAGCTCGACCTCGCCGCGGGCGACCAGCGGCGGCCGGAATATCTATCCATCAACGATCGCGGTCGCGTGCCGGCGCTGACCGAGGACGCGTGGGTGCTGACCGAATGCGCGGCCATCCTGCGCCATGTCGCCCGCTCGGTGCCCGAGAAGGCTTTGTGGCCCACGGATCTGCGCGAGCAGGGGGCCGCCGACGAGTGGCTCGGCTGGCTCGCCTGCAACCACCACGTCACCTACGCCCATGTCCGCCGCCCGGAGCGCTACAGCGAGGATGAGAGCGCCTTCGACGGCATCAAGGCCAAGGCCGCCAACACCTACGCGGATCTCGCCACCATGACCGAGGTGCGCCTCTCGCACGGCGGCTGGGCGGTGGGCGACCGGTTCAGCGTGGTCGATGCCTACCTGATGGTCTTCTGGTTCTGGGCGAACGGCCCGACGCTCCGGTTCGACATGGCCGGCCGCTTCCCGGCCTGGACCGCCCATGCCCGCCGCGTTGCCGAGCGCCCGGCCGTGCAGGCCGTCTTCGCCCGCGAAGGGTTGCCGCTGCCGCGCTGAGCCTCAACGGTCGCGGCACCGACTTGCCGCGACCAACGAATCGGCCTAAAGCGCGTACCGTACGGTACGGTACGCCATTTCGAGACGATGCAACCCAGCCCCACAGCAGAGCAGGACGCGCCATCGGCCCGCCAGCAGGCGGTGCTGGATGCCGTGCTCGGCCTCATGGTGGAGGACCGGGACCAGCTCACCATGGACGCCGTGGCGCGCCGGGCGAGCTGCTCGAAGGAGACGCTCTACAAGTGGTTCGGCGACCGCGACGGATTGCTGACCGCGACGGTGCGCTGGCAGGCCTCCCGGGTCCATGCCGGGTACGACACCGCGCAGGTGCTCGACGGCGCGACCCTGCGGGAGCGCCTGCAGGATTTCGCCGTGACGTGGCTGGAGGTGATCACCGGCCCGACCTCGGTCGCGCTGAACCGCATCGCGATCGCGCATGCCGGGTCGCACAAGAGCAATCTCGGCGGTATCGTCCTGGCGAACGGGCGCTTCGCCATCGGCGAGCGGGTGAAACCGGTGCTGGAGGCGGGGCGCGCGGTGGGGCTTCTGGCCTTCGCCGACAGCGAGGCCGCCTTCCGCACCTTCTTCGGCCTCGTCGGCCGCGATATTCAGATCCGACTTCTGCTCGGCGAGGCGCTCGACCTCTGCGGAGATGAGATCCGGCGCGATGCGGACCGCGCCGTGGACCAGTTCCTGGCCCTCTACGGCCAGGTCAAACCCGAACCGAACCACCAAACTTAAAAGGAGACAGACATGCGGGTGTATTACGATCGCGACGCCGACCTGAACCTGATCAAGGGCAAGAAGGTCGCCATCGTCGGCTACGGCAGCCAGGGCCATGCCCACGCGCTCAACCTGCGCGATTCCGGCGTGAAGGACATCGTCATCGCGCTCCGCGAGGGTTCCGCCACCGCCAAGAAGGCCGAGCACGAGGGCTTCAAGGTCCTGTCGGTGGCCGAGGCCGCCAAGTGGGCCGACGTGGTGATGATGCTCACCCCGGACGAGCTGCAGGGCGACATCTATCGTGAGTCGCTCGAAGGCAACATGAAGCAGGGCGCCGCGCTGCTGTTCGCCCACGGCCTCAACGTCCACTTCAACCTGATCGAGCCCCGCAAGGACCTCGACGTCCTGATGGTCGCCCCGAAGGGCCCCGGCCACACCGTGCGCTCCGAGTACCTCCGCGGCGGCGGCGTTCCGACCTTGATCGCCATCGCGCAGGACGCGTCGGGCAACGCCCATGACCTGGGCCTGTCGTACGCCTCGGCCAATGGCGGCGGCCGCGCCGGCATCATCGAGACCACCTTCAAGGAAGAGTGCGAGACCGACCTGTTCGGCGAGCAGGCCGTGCTGTGCGGCGGCTTGGTCGAGCTGATCAAGGCCGGCTTTGAGACCCTGGTCGAGGCGGGCTACGCCCCCGAGATGGCCTATTTCGAGTGCCTGCACGAGGTGAAGCTGATCGTCGACCTCATCTACGAGGGCGGCATCGCCAACATGAACTACTCGATCTCCAACACGGCCGAGTACGGCGAGTACGTCACCGGCCCGCGCATCGTCACGCCCGAGACCAAGGCCGAGATGAAGCGCGTGCTGAACGACATCCAATCGGGCACCTTCACCCGCAACTGGATGCTGGAGAACAAGGTCAACCAGACCTCGTTCAAGGCGACCCGCGCCAAGCTCGCCGCCCACCCGATCGAGGAGGTCGGCGCCAAGCTCCGCGGCATGATGCCGTGGATCTCCGAGAAGGCGCTGGTCGACAAGACCCGCAATTAATTCGGGATTTTTGCGGCCGGGCTTGGCTCGGCCGCAGCCTTGAGGGGCCGGTCACGCGAAGGCGTGGCCGGCCTTTCGCGTTGCAGGTTGCCCAAGGCTGCGCTTCCCGGCCATAAGCCCCGCGGCGGTCCCGCCCATACGAGGACCGGCAAGCGGAGAGGACACCCATGGCATCGCTCTATTCCGACGCGCACCGGGCGTTGCAGGAGGAGTTCGGCACCACCAAGCTCGCCGTGCGGCTCGATGAAGATTGGGTTCACGAGAGCGTCCAGCCGGACGAGGCCGCCTTCATCGGCTCCCGCGACATGTTCTTCCTCTCGACCGTCGACCCGGATGGGATGCCGACCGTTTCCTACAAGGGCGGCCCCACGGGCTTCGTGAAGGTGCTCGACGCCAACACGCTCGTCTTCCCCGGCTTCGACGGCAACGGCATGTTCTACTCGATGGGCAACATCGAGGGGCAGGCCAAGGTTGGCCTGCTGTTCATCGATTTCGAGACGCCCCACCGCATCCGCGTGCAGGGCCACGCGACGCTGCTGCGCGACGACGCCCTGATGGCCGAGTACACCGAGGCGAAATACCTGGTGAAGGTCGCGGTGACGAAGATCTGGGTCAATTGCCCGCGCTACATCCACAAGTACCAGAAGCTCGAGCAGAACAAGTACGTGCCGCGGCCCGGCCGCGAGACCCCGCTCGCCGCCTGGAAGCGCCTCGACCTCGCGGGCGACGTGATCAGCGACGCCGACAAGGCCCGCGTCGCCCAGGAGGGCAAGCTGGAGGTCTCCGAGTACGAGGCGCTCGTCGCCCGCGGCGAGGCCTGATCCGCTAACCCGCCCGGCGCGCCACCATGAATACCCGCGGGAAGGCGAGCAGTCGCCGTCCGTCGCTGCGGGGCGGATAGGCCCCGTCGATGGCGGATTGGTAGGCGGCCAGGAAGCCGGCCTTGTCCGCGGCGTTCAGCGGGTCGAGGAAGGGGCGCAGGCCCGTCGCGCTGACCCAGTCGACGATGGCGGCGGCATCCGCCATCCCGTGGTGATAGGTGGTACACCAGACATCGACTGCATCTGCGTGGGGTGCCAGGAGGTCGTAATAGGCGGCTGGATCGAGCATCCGCCCGAGGCGCCCGGCCACGGCGGGATCGCCGATCGCCGCCGCCCAGGGGCCTGCGGCCGCGACTTCCCGCATCAGGCGATGCGTGGGCTCGGCAAGATTGTCGGGCATCTGCACGGCGAGCACGCCGCCCGGGGCGAGGAGACCGAGCAGCCGCGGCAGCAGGGTCGCGTGGTCCGGCAGCCATTGCAGCACGGCGTTGGCGTAGATCAGGTCCGGCCCGCGCTCGGGCACCCAGGTCGCGGCATCGGCCTGCGCGAACGTGAGATCGGGCAGGCGGGCGCGGGCGCTCTCCAGCATGGCGGGCGAGGTGTCGAGGCCGATCACCTCGGCGTCGGGAAAGCGCGCGGTGATCAACGCAGTGGAATTGCCGGGTCCGCAGCCGAGATCATAGGCCAGAAGCGGCGCGTCGAGGGGCACGCGGGCGAGCAGTTCGGCGGCGGGGCGGGTCCGCTCGTCTTCGAAGCGGGTGTAGAGGGCGGGGTTCCAATCGGCCATCGCAAACCCTCCGTGGACGAGCCTCAGCAGCCGAGCTGGTCGGCGAGATCCGCCAAGTCCCGCGCCGCGTAGGTGACCGGTACCGTCGGCGCGGTCTCGCCGCCGGCCGGGCCGTGCTCCTGCGGGCGGGCGATGTGGGCGGTGGCGAGACCGTGGCTCGCGGCCGATGCGAGATCGTTCGAATGGGCGGCGACCATCATGGTCTCTCCGGCCGCGAAGCCGAAGGCCGCGACCGCATCGCGGTAGAGCGCCGGCTTCGGCTTGTAGTCGCGCGAATAACCGGCCCCGAGCACCGCGTCGAAGATCAGGCCGTTGCGGCGGGCGAGGTCGGCCATCAGCCGGACAGGCCCATTCGAATTCGGCGCCAGGAGGTGTTTTTCACGTAAGCGCCGCAGCGCGTCCGGCACATCGGGCCACGCATCGAGTCGGTGCCACGCCTGGACCAGTTCGCGCTGCACATCGTCCGACACGCCCGCGATGCCGAACTGCGCCAGCACGTCGGGCAGGGATTCCGCCTGGAGCGTGTCGAGGTCGACGTAGGGCCGGGCGCCGGAGCGCACCGTCTCCATCGAGGGGTTGTAGCGGGCGCGCCAGGCATCCGCGAAGGCTCCGGCATCGAGGTTCGGCGCGATAGGCGCGAGCAGCCGCGCAGCCTCACGGGCGATTCCGGAGCGCCAGTCGACCAGCGTCCCGAAGACGTCGAAGACCAGCGCCCGGACGGTCACCGCACCGCCTGAAGGCTCGGACCGCGCCGGACGAAGCCGACGATATCCTTGACGGCATCCAGCGTCTGCGCCGCGATGGTCTCGGCCCGATTGCTGCCGTCGGCCAGGACCGCATCGATATGGCCCGGATCGGCCGTGAGGCGGCGCATCTCCCCGGCGATCGGCCCGAGGCTCGTCACCGCGAGGTCGGCGAGCGCCGGCTTGAAGGTCGAGAATTGCGCCCCGCCGAAATCGCGCAGCACGTCCTCGCGGGTGATCCCGGCGAGCGCCGCGTAGATCCCCACGAGGTTGTCGGCCTCCGGCCGCTCCTTCAGGCCATCCACCTCGGAGGGCAGGGGCTCGGAATCCGTCTTCGCCCGGCGGATCTTCTGGGCGATCGTATCGGCCTCGTCGGTGAGATTGATGCGGGCGTTGTCGGACGGGTCCGACTTCGACATCTTCTTGGTGCCGTCGCGCAGCGACATGACCCGGGCGGCCGGGCCGCCGATCAGCGGCTCCGTGATCGGAAAGAACGCGTCGCCGTGGCCGTGCGCCGCAATCGAGGATCCGAAATCGGTGTTGAACTTCTGGGCGATGTCCCGGGTCAGCTCCAAGTGCTGCTTCTGGTCCTCGCCGACCGGCACATGCGTCGCCCGGTAGGCCAGGATGTCGGCCGCCATCAGCACCGGGTAGTCGTAGAGCCCGATCGAGGCGTTCTCCCGATCCTTGCCGGCCTTCTCCTTGAACTGGGTCATGCGGTTCAGCCAGCCGAGGCGGGCGACGCAGTTGAACACCCAGGCGAGCTCGGCGTGTTGCGGCACCTGGCTCTGGTTGAACACGATCGAGCGTTTCGGGTCGATGCCGGCGGCCAGGAACGCGGCCGTGACCTCGCGGATCTGGCCGCGCAGGGCTTCGGGATCCTGCCAGACGGTGATCGCGTGCATATCGACCACGCAGTAGAGGCACTGCGCGTCGCGCTCCTGCATCTCAACGAAGCGCTTCACCGCCCCAAGGTAATTGCCGAGATGCAGATTGCCGGTGGGCTGGACGCCCGAGAAGACCAATTCGGTGAACGCGGCCATCGGCGCCGATCCTGAGCAAGATAAGACCGGGGCTCCGCGCCAGCCGGGCGAAGGTTACTCGCACCCGTGGGCTGGACCGGTCAAGGATGCGTTCACGGCTCCCGCGTCGACACTTTCGCGCTCGGGCAGAGATCGACCAGGACGCAGCGCCCGCAGGCCGGGCGGTGATGATGGCAGACGTTCTGGCCATGCAGCATCAGGATCTCGTGGTTGTCGTAGAGATCCTGCGCGCTCCAGTCGTCGGGGAGTTGCGCCCGCAGGATCGGGTGCGCGGGGCCGACATCGACGCGCGGGCCGATCAACCCCAGGCGCTGGGCAACCCGGTGATGGTGGCTGTCGACCGGCAGCGCAGGCATCCGCAGGGTAGAGAACGACAAGACCGCCGCGCTGGTCTTGGGGCCGACCCCCGGGATCGCCTGCAGCCACGCCCGCGCGGCCTCGACCTCCATGTCGGCCAGGAAGGCGAGGTCGAGGCTGCCGCGACGGTCGCGCAGGGCCCGCAGCACGTCGCGGATGCGCGGCGCCTTCAGCTCCGGCCAGGTCACGCCCGCGATGGCGGCCTCGATCTCCGGCACATCCGCGTCGATCATCGCGTTCCAATCCGGGAAGCGCGCGCGCAACGCCTTGAAGGCCCGGCCCGACTCCGCGTTGCGCGTCCGGTGCGACAGGAGCGAGGAGACGAGTTCGCTGACCGGATCCAGGCTGT
>NZ_JALNUM010000120.1:0-17837 GCF_026540795.1 Methylobacterium sp. GC_Met_2 | reverse complement strand
GAACAGGCGCTCAGCGGCCGCTGAAGACCGGCTTCCTCTTCTCGTTGAAGGCGCGGATGCCCTCCCGCCGGTCCGCGGTCGGGACCATGCGGTTGTAGGCTTCGATCTCGAACAGCATGCCGTCGGCGAGCGACAGGGACAGGCCGTGATGCAGGGCGTGCTTGGCCTGGCGGATGGCGATCGGCGCGTTCCCCGCGATGGTGGCGGCCGTGTCGAGGGCCTCGGCGCGGAGCCCCCCGCCGTCGCAGACCCGGTTGACCATGCCCCAGGCCGCCGCCTCCTCGGCCGACCAGGGGCGGCCGGACAGGAGGAGTTCCTTGGCCCGCCGCTCCCCCACCGCGCGCGGCAGGGTCTGCGTGCCGCCCACCCCCGGCATGATGCCGAGCGTCACCTCTGGCAGCGCGAACCGGGCGTGCCGGGCCGCGTAGATGAAGTCGCACGCGAGGGCGATCTCGCAGCCGCCGCCATAGGCGGCCCCGTTCACCGCCGCGATGACCGGGATCGGGCACTCGACGAGGGCGCGGATGCCGCGCTCGAACACGCGGTGCTGGTCCTGCCAGGCCTCGTCGGTCATGCCGTTGCGCTCCTTGAGGTCGCCGCCGGCGCAGAAGGCCGTCTCGCCGGCCCCGGTCAGCACGATCGCGCGACACCGGCCGGGCTCGGCGATGAGCCCGTCGAACAGCGTGAACAGGTCGCGGCCCATCTGGGTGTTCATCGCGTTCGCGGCCTCGGGCCGGGCCAGGGTCACGAGGAGCACGTCGGCATGGGGCCGTTCGGTCGTCAGGGTGGCGTAGGTCTCGTGCAGGGGTGCCTCGGTCATGGATGCCTCGGTCATGAATGCCTCGGTCGGACCATCGATTTGACGGGGCGTCGTTATGCGCCCCGCGCCCCGGGATCGGCCAGGGCATGGCCGGGCGGGCGCCGTCCGGGCGCGGCGGCAGGCCGACCAGTGCCAGCAACCCCTCTGTTCCGGACCGGATGATCCCGAGCGCCGGGCCCCCTCCCGGGCAGACGACCGGAGACGCAGCGTGCCGGCTGCGCCGAGACCGGACGCGGTTTCCCCACTCGTTCCGCTGGTGGAGAGAGGGGGATCGACCCGCCGCGCAGAAACCCGGATGTGAACATCTCAGGCCGTGGGGGAGGGGGAAACGCGATCAGGGTCGGGGCGGCGGAGGCTGTGTGACGGCGGTCGCGTACCGGGCCAGATCGGGCTCCCCGGTGCGCCCGCCGGAGAGCTTGGCGCCCAGCCGGCGCACCGCGGGCTGGCTCGCGATCCGCAGCGCGCCGTGCAGCAGGCCGATGCCGAGCCGGGTGCGCGGGTTCATCAGCCTCGGCGCGATCTTCGGCACGCCCTGCCCCTTCTCGACGAACGGACGCAGGGCGTGCTCGTAGTCCGCGAAGGCCGCCGCGATGTCGTCCGTCTGCGCCAGCGCGCCGGCCAGAATTGTGGCGCCGGTGACCGCCAGCGTCGTGCCGATGCCGGCGAGCGGCGTCGCGCACCACGCGGCATCGCCGGTCAGCACGACGCGCCCGGACGACCAGCGCTTCATCCGCACCTGCCGCAGGACGTCGACGTAGAAGTCGTCCGTCGTCTCCAGGCCGGCGAGGACGCGCCCGGCCTGCCATCCGGCATCCGCGAACCGATCGCGCAGGTAGGCCTTCTGCCGGGCGGCGTCCCAATCCTGCTCCCCGCCCGGCGGCTGGCGGAGCATCAGCATCGCGCGGGTGGTGCCGTGCCGGTCCGGCCTCAGCGAGATGCCGCGTCCACCCGTCGCGTTGAACCAGCGCCAGTCCCGGTCGTCGTCGGGCGTCCTCGGAATCGTGAAATACGCGATGGTCAGGTCCATCCACCGCGGCACGTTCTCCCCTGGGAAGACGCGTTCGCGGGTGGCCGAGCCTACGCCCTCGGCGACGATCACCGCGTCGTAGCGCGCGACGGCGCCGCTGGCGAAGCCGACGCGCACGCCGTCCTCCTCCTCGTCGAGGCGCATCAAGTGGTCGCCGAAGCGATACTGCGCCCGCTCCCGGGCCGGCGCGTAGAGGAGGCGCGCAAGGTCGCCGCGCAGGATCTCCATCTCGGCCGTCGGGCCGTCGCCCGCGGCCCGGTCGAGGCCGAACCGTGCGACGGCGCGGCCGCGCCCATCGACCCAGGCGGTGCCCTCCTCGCCGGTCCCGGCCTCAAGGGCGGCCCGCTCCAGGCCCATGCGGCGCAGCGCCTCGCGCCCGACGCCACGGACATCGACGTTCTGCCCCCCGTCCCGGAACGCGGGGGCACGCTCCACCACGGTGACGTCGAAGCCGTAACGGCCGAGCCACCACGCGGCGGTGTTGCCGGCGATGCTCGCGCCGGTGATCAGGATGCGACGGGCCATGCGGGACTCAAACCTTCCGGCTTACGCAACACGGCTGCGGGGAACGGGTTGCTTCGGTCCTGGACGCGCAGCCGCCCGTCCCGGTTGAACATGGTCCCGCCGTGCAACCCGGGTGCCCGCGGTACCCCGGCGCGAACGCCTCCCAAGTCTCACTCCAGGGCTCGCCTCCGGACGGGATCGCCGCCCCCTGGGACAAGCGCAGCGTCGGCGCCGCCCGCCGGACGGCATCCCGCCTTATCGACCAGGGCCCGCCTGGGCCGGACGATCCGGCCTGCCCGAAGTCGCGCCGTCCACACCTGGGCACCAATGCTGCGCGGCGAGTTCGCACCGCAGGTCGTCGCGCTGAGCGTCGACCAGATCGGGCAGGATGTCGTGGCCCTCGGCATCCCTGGCGGCGAGGAGACGGATGCCGGACGCGTCGATGGTGAACGCGACCAGCACCTCGCGCTCCGCGAAGGGATCGTGCGGATCCAGACAGTTATGCGTGAACATCGGAGCCTGCGGCAGGCCGGTCGCGCCGGCGAGGGGCGTGCCCTAGGCGGATGGTATGACGGCCCGATGACCTCAGGTCCCGCGACGCGAGACCGATCCGACGTCCCGGTGATGGCCCTCGGCGCACCGTCTCCGAAGCGGACCGGCGGCTTTCGGCTGGCCTCGCGCGTTCGTCGCGGGTCGGATGGCGGGCCGAGCCGACAGCGCGAAGGCCTGCGCCGGCAGACCGTTGCGGGAATCCGGAAATCGCCCTATCGGCGGCGATGCCCGGCCGATTCCCTCGCACCGTCACGTCCGACAGCCTGTTCGACGAGATCAGCGGTCGGCTCCCGCTGTTCGACGACCTGCCTCCCGATGTGATTGAGCGTCTCTCGGCGTCGGGCTTCGGCCGCGGTTTCCTGACGGCCTCCCTGCGGGCGCGCCTGCGCAAGGCCGGGTACCGGGATCTCGGCCATCTGGCTCAGACATCCCCGGATGCGATCGCCAGCATCCGGAAGTTCGGCCCGATCCGCGTCGAACGCGTCCGGACGTTCCTCCTCCACGAGAGCGCGCGGTGGCTGCCGGGCGCCCGCGCGGTGCATACACCCGCGGCCACGGGCGCGCGCAGGCTCGGGCGATTGGCCGACATGCCGGTCGAACATCTGCCTCTGGATGCCGACGCCATCGCGGCGCTGGGCTTGGCCGGAGGCTCCTGCGCGGAGATGGCCGGCCGTTCACGCCTCGCACTTCTTGTGACAGGCGCCGTGATGCCTCACGATGTGGATCGCATCGTCACGACGCTCGCCCGCGTCCTGGGCGGGGGCAGGACGGACGCGGCCCGGTCCGCACAGGCGGCCATGGACGCGCCGCCGACGGAACCGGAGGCCAGCGCGGCCCATCGCGCCGCGCTGCTCGCGAAGCAGGATCGTGAATGGGAGGAGGCTGCTCCGGCCAGAGTTGAGCGCGCGTGACGCGGCGGCAGGCCTACCTCCGACGGCGCGCCCGTCGCGACCGTTCGACGGGCTTCAGACCGCGGCCCGAAACCGGACGGTCGGGGGCCCCCCTGAATCGAGCAGGGTTGTGAGCGTCTCCAGGGCCCCGCGCAGCGTCTCCCGGTCCGGCGCCGCGTTGACGCAGATCCGGACCGCATCGCTCGGGTGCGTCGACGAGACCTCGAACAGGCTCAGCGGGGTCACCCCCACGCCGCGTGCCTCCGCGGCCTGCGTGTAGGCCTCCGCCGACCAGCCGTTCCTCAGCTTCAGGCAGACGTAATAGGCGTTCGGGTGGGCCATGACGGCCTGCGCCGGCAGCAGAGCGGCCACCAGGGCCTGACGGGCTTGGGTTTCCGCGCGCATCGCCGCGACGATCCGGTCGATCCGCGGCGATGCCAGAAGGCGGGTCGCCCAGTCCGCGGTGAACGGCGAGGCCATGAGCGTGCTCGCCCGCATCGCGATCCCGAAGGCGTCGATCAGAGGGCGGGGTACGCGCAGGAACCCGATGCGCAGGCCCGGGCCCGCCAGCTTCGACAGGCTCGAGATGTGCACGACCCGGTCCGGCGCCAGCGCAGCCAGCGGCCGCAGGGGCGGATCGCCCAGGAAGCCGTAGACATCGTCCTCGACGATCAGGACGTCGTGGCGCGCACAGACGTCCGCCACCTGCCGCCGCCGGTCGTCCGACATCGTGGCGGTCGTCGGGTTGTGCAGCGTCGGCGTGCAGACCAGAACCTTCGCGCCGGTCCGCCGGCAGACCACATCGAGGTAGTCCGGCACGATCCCTTCGCGGTCCATGCGAACGCCGACCAGCGCGCGGCCCAGCATGCCGGCCGCGGATTTCAGACCGTAGAAGGCCAGTTCCTCCGCCAGGACGGCATCGCCCGGGCGGGTCAGCGCCATGAGCGCGAGCAGCAGGCCGTGCTGGCCGCCGCACGTGATCAGCACCGCATCGGGCTCGGCCGCGATCCCGAAGCGCCCGAGCCATCGCGCCGCGATCAGGCGATGTGCGGGAAGGCCGATATCGACCTGGCTCGCCAGCAGCGTCCCGATATCGCAAGCACCCTCGAATTCGGGACGGATCAGCTCCAGCGCGGGGTGGCGCATCGCATGCGCCGGGAAGTTGTGCGACAGGTCGATGAAGGTCTGGCGCGGGCTCTGCCCCCGCAGCGATGATGGTCCGTCCGGCTCCTGCATCGGGTTGAGGAAGGTGCCGCGGCCGACCTCGCCGCGGGCGAGACCCGTTGCCTGCATCTCGGCATAGGCCCGGCCGACCGTCCCGATATTGAGGGCGAGCCACGCGGCCAGGTCGCGCTGGGGCGGCAACCGGTCGCCCGGTCGCAGGGCGCCGGTGCGCAACGCGATCTCGACCGCGCCCACGATGGCGCGGTAGCGGGGCCCTGCCGTCCGCGCGACGGCCTCCGTCCATCCGGGTCTCATCCCCGCTCCGATTGTCCCAGTGATTGTCTCGGTCGGCGCGCATCGCAGGCCGAAATTCGCGCGCGATGCCGCCAATATCGTCGCGCCAATCGGGACAATACCGCCTAGCCTGACCATGACAATGTGGCCCAGACGCGGGGCCAGCGACAGGGTGCGGGCGCGGCCCGCGGAACGGAGATCGCGGTGCAGCAGCCCTCATCGGCCTCGGCGACGGTGTTTCACATGATCCCCGGCGGGCCGCGGCCGGTCGCCCCCTTCAGCCACGCGGTCGAGGCCGACGGCTTCGTGTTCGTGACGGGACAGATGCCCGATACGCCGGCCTGCCCCGGCATCCTGCCCGACGGGATCGAAGCGCAGACCCGCAACGTGATGGCCAATCTCGAGACGGTCCTGGCCGGCCTCGGCCTCGGCCTCGCGGACGTCGTCGTCGCCCGTGCCTTCCTGACGGAATTCAAGCGGGACTACGCGACGTTCAACGAGACCTACAAGTCCTTCTTCCCACCCGATCGGCTGCCGGCGCGAACCTGCGTGGGCACGACGGGTCTCGCCTACGACGCCCTGGTCGAGATCGACCTGATCGCCCGTCGTGGCACCGCACCGGCTCCCGCATCGAACGCGCGAAAGGACTGAGCCATGTCTCCTGTTCGGGGCCACATCATCGGCATCGCGGCGGCCGCGGCGGCCATCCTTCTGGGCGGGACCGCCCTGTCGTCCGCGGCGAGCCTCGACGCGATCAAGGCCAGGGGCACGATGGTCGTCGCGACCGAGGACAGCTACAAGCCGTTCGAATATGTCGAGAACGGCAAGCCGATGGGTCTCGACCACGCGCTCCTCGCGCTGCTGCGCAAGGACGTGCCGTTCCGGATCGACCAGCAGATCATCCCTTGGACAGGGCTGCTGGCCGGCGTCGCGACCGGTAAATACGACGTGGCGCTGACCGCCGCCGTGATCACGCCGGACCGCATCCAGAGCCTCGCGTTCACGATGCCGATCGCCGAGGCGACCCAGTATTACGTGGTCCGCGCCGACGAGACCCGGATCAAGGGGGTGCCGGATCTCGCGGGCAAGACGGTGGGCGTGCAGTCCGGCGGCGCATCCTACGCGGCCCTGGCCGATCTCGAACCCACCCTCGCCAAGACCGGGGGCAAGCTCGGCAAGGTGGTTCAGTACACCTCGCTTCCGGATGCCTATCAGGACCTCGCCAACGGGCGGCTCGACTACGTGATCAACGGCGTCGTGAACCTCGTCAGCCTGACGAAGGATCAGCCCAAGCGCTTCAGGATGGGCGAGGCGGTCGGCGCGCCGACCTACGCGGCCTGGGCCGTGGCCAAGGGCAATGACGGCCTGCTCGACGACCTGAACCGGTTCATGGCGAAGGTGCGGGCGAGCGGCGAACTCTACGCCCTGCAGGAGAAGTGGCTCGGCCGGGCCTTCAGGGACATGCCGTCCGCACCGACCAAGTAAGCGGGGACCCGGGAGGCGGGGAACCGGGAGGCGGACGTCGCGC
The DNA here is from genome assembly GCF_026540795.1 of Methylobacterium sp. GC_Met_2. NCBI lineage: Bacteria > Pseudomonadati > Pseudomonadota > Alphaproteobacteria > Hyphomicrobiales > Methylobacteriaceae > Methylobacterium > Methylobacterium sp. GC_Met_2. The sequence continues at coordinate 11,058 of NZ_JALNUM010000120.1, read as the reverse complement.
GGCGACGTCCCGTGACGCGCGGGGGAACGGGCCATGACCTGGCCGGCAATCCGGACGATCCTCGACGGCACGGTGGTCACCGCCGCGCTGGCCGCCGTCAGCATCCTCCTGAGCCTGCCGCTCGGGCTGCTGATCGCGCTCCTGCGCTGGCGCCGCGTCCCGGTCGTCGCGGGCCTCCTGGCAACCGTCGTCAGCGTCGTGCGGGCGACGCCGTTCGTGACCCTCGTCCTGTTCGTCTACTTCATCCTGCCCTCTGCCGGCCTGGAGCTGGACCCGGTGCCGGCCGCGATCCTCGCGCTCACCCTGAACACGGCGGCGTTCAGCAGCGAGATCTGGCGTTCGGCCCTGCAGAGCTTTCCGCGGGATCAGCGGGAGGCCGCCCTGGCCTTCGGCCTGTCGGAGGCCGGCACCTTCACGCGCATCGTCTTTCCGCAGATCTGGCGGGCGAATCTCGGGCCGCTGGTCAGCGAAGTCACGATCCTGCTGAAATGCACCCCGGCGGTGGCGGTCATCGGGGTCGTCGAGATCACGCGCGCGGCCAGCCGGGTCGGCGCCGAGACCTACGAGCCCCTGCCGCCCTTCCTCGTCGCCACGCTGATCTACACCGCGCTGATCGCGGCGATCGTCCGCGGTCAGCGCGTCCTCGAGCGCAGGATCGCCCGGCGTTTCGGAGCGGTGAGCCCGTGAACGGACTTCAGGTCGTCTGGGAGAACCGGGCCGTCTTCCTGTGGGGCGCGGGCAACACCGTGTCGCTGGTGCTGGGCTGCCTCCTGCTCAGCCTCCCCCTGGGCGTCCTCGGTGCGGTCGTCCTCACGGAAGCGGCGGCGCCGCTGCGCCGCCTTCTGGCGGAGCTGGTCGATCTCCTGCGCTGCGTGCCGTTCCTGCTGCTCGCCTATGTCGTCTATTACGGCCTGCCCGAACTCGGCCTCCGGCTCGATTCCTGGTGGGCGGGCCTCGTGTCGCTGACACTCTACACCACGGCCTATCTGGCGGAGATCTTCCGGTCCGCCTTCCGCGCCGTGGCGAAGGACGACATCGAGGCCGCCCAGGCCTTCGGCCTGTCGCGCAGCCTGCTGTACCGGCGCATCATCCTCCCCCAGGTCGCCATCACGGCCGCGCCGATGATCGGGAACCAGATCATCACGACCATCCGCGACAGCGCGCTCCTGATGATCATCACGGTGCAGGAACTGACCTTCGCGGCGAATTTCGTCAGCGCCAACCACTTCACGCCGTTCGCGCCCTTCGCGGCGGCGGTCGGCCTCTACCTGCTCCTGTCGTTGGTGGTCGAGGAGGGCGTGCGCCGGATGGAGCGGGTGAGGAGGCTGCGCTATGGCTGAGACCGTTCCCGCCATCGCGGTGCGCGGCGTGTGCAAGGATTTCGGCGGCTTCGAAGCCCTCCGCGACATCGACCTCGACATCGCCCCCGGCACGACGACCTGCATCCTGGGGCCGAGCGGCTCGGGCAAGTCGACCTTGCTGCGCTGCCTCAACTGGTTGGAAGAGCCGAGCGAAGGCTCGATCCGCATCGACGGCGCGCCGATCGGGCGGATCGGGACGGGCAAGGCGGCACGGCCCATGGACCGCCGCGCGCTGGCCGCAGCGCGAACCCGCATCGCCATGGTGTTCCAGCACTTCGCCCTGTGGCCGCACCTGACGGTGCTCGGCAACGTGACCGAGGCGCCCGTCCACGTCCTGGGACGTCCGAGGCGGGAGGCCGAGGCGGAGGGCCGGAGCATCCTGGCGCGGGTGGGCCTGGCCGAGAAAGCCGACATGTACCCGCACACGTTGTCCGGCGGCCAGAAGCAGCGCGTCGCGATCAGCCGCGCCCTCGCGATGCGGCCGCGGGTCATCCTGTTCGACGAACCGACCAGCGCCCTCGATCCCGAAATGGTCGGCGAGGTGCTCGGCGTCATCCGGGAACTCGCGCGGGAGGGACTGACCATGGTGATCGTGACCCACGAGATGAGCTTCGCCCGCGACGTGGCCGACACGATCGTGTTCATGGAGGGGGGCTGCATCCGAGAGGTCGCGACCCCGCACGACTTCTTCACCGCACCCCGGACCGACCGGGCCAAGGGCTTCATCCTTCGCGGGTCATCGACGCCCTAGAGCCGTGACCGATTGCAACGCGATCGGGCCCGGTTCTAGTCTCCCGCCGATGAACACACCCCGCAGCAAGCTTCCTACGCGGTTCGGCCGGCTGCCGAAGCAGGTCGGCCACACGCCGGACGGGCGCTTCGAATCGGGACTCGCGAACGACGATTTCGTCCTGGCGATTGGCCGGATCGTCACGTTTTTCCCGCTGCTCGAGCGAAGCATGAGCGAGGTCATGTCCGAGCTTATCGGCGGCTATGACGCGCCTGTGCGACAGATCTTCTATAGTATCACCGATCAGCAGGCCCGCATCAATGTCATGCGCTCCTTGTTGGAAGAGGCGCAGGTAAACCAGGGCCGGGGCGCGACTTGGGATTTCATCATCGATGATTTCGCGTCTATCAGCGAAAGCCGCAGCGACTACGCGCAGGGGATCTGGTGGACCCACGAAACGGGACGGATCTTCCTTGAATCGCCCAACCCATCGTCCAGCAGCATGTTCAGCAAGCGCGAGATTAATTTGAACGAACTCAATACCGTGATCGATAAAATGAACGACCTTGCGAGCCGATTGCATGACGTCATCATCGAGCGTCTTGAAAAACTGGCAGCCCGGCATCGGGCGGACGGCCCGAGTCGTTAGCAAATCGCCTGAACACTCGAACCCTCAGCCTCTTTGAGCACGTCCGACCTTGACCCTTAGGGCCAAGCCTGGTTTTGGGTCCTCCCTATTTTGGGGTCCCACATAGCGCCCCTGCCCCCCGCTAGCCCCTCCTACAGTCCCTGTGTGGGGGCCATTGGCCCTAGTGCATCGATCCAGGCGGAGGCATCAGCCGAGTCTGGAAAAATTGATGCAAAACCAAAGAACTCGTGCTCACTCGCATGAACGAAGTGAATGCGTCAGAGCACTAGGGAAGGGGCGCCATGGCTCACGCCATCACGGGAGCCACAAACTCTCAAGCCGAGGGGTGCCGTGATCCCCGCCTGTCCAAACAGGCCGGCGGCACGGCGTTAACCCGGGTCGAAAGGCGGCGACAGCAGGCCGTGCTCCGGCGTCGAGGAGATCGGCGCCCCCGTCACGGCTCGAACGTGTGACCTTTGCCCTCGAAGTATTACCCTGACACGTTTTCCGATGATGGCCCGAGACAGCCAATCACTACGAAGTTTTTGCCCTAAAGAGATTTGCTTATATACTCGTATTTTTTACTATCACCGGGTATGGACGCAGATTGCTTCAGTAATTCCGGATGGTAGCCAGGACGAAAATAACGAAGCGCACCGTGACCGCGGCCGAGCCCCGGGTGGCGACGACTTCCTGTGATGCGATGAGCTCCCGGGCTTTGGCCTGCGCGTGTTCGCCTCCAGGCGCCGCAACGACCTCGTGCAGGATTGATCAGCCGGACGGTCCCGCCACGTCACGATCGGGCTACGCGGCGCTCTGACAGCCAAGGAGACCCGGCGTTTTGCGACCAGTTGCGGACGCGGTCGGGATGCACACGAAGCCGGGCGAGCGGTGATGATGTGGCCGCGCGGCCAGCAGCCTGCGGAGGCCTGCGCTCGACGCGGATGAGCAGGGGCATGGACTGCGTCTGCGCGGACTGGGAACGTGTCTTGCAGTTCGATCCGGCGCCCTCCTCGCGCGCGACGTCCGGAGTTCGAAACCATGCTGCGACGAACCTTCCTCGGCGGTGCGGCGGCGGCCAGCACCGTGTCTTTCCTGCCGGCGCGCCCGGCGATCGCCCAGGGTAGCCGCGCCAGCGTACTGCGCTTCGTCCCGCAATCCGACCTGACCATCGTCGATCCGGTGACGACCACCGCCTACATCACCCGCCATCACGCGCTCATGGTCTTCGACCAGCTCTACGGCCTCGACGCGCAGCTGAGGCCGCAGCCTCAGATGGTCGAGGGCCATAACGTCGAGGCGGACGGTTTGATCTGGACCTTTCGCCTTCGGGAGGGGCTGAGGTTCCACGACGGCGAGGCCGTTCGCGGTCGCGACTGCATCGCGTCGATCAGGCGCTGGGCCCAGCGCGACAGCCTTGGCCAAGCGCTGATGGCTCGAACGGACACCATGAGCGAGCTGGACGACCGCAGTTTCATGATCCGCCTGAAGCGGCCCTACGGGCTGATGCTGGACACCCTCGCCAAGCTCGGCCCGCCCGCGCTGATGATCATGCCGGAGCGCCTCGCCAGCATCGACCCGGCGCAGCAAATCCCGGAGGTGATCGGCTCCGGCCCGTTCCGCTTCAACACCAAGGAGCGGCTGGTCGGCGCCCGGGTCGTCTACGACCGTAATCCTGACTATCGACCCCGCGAGAGCGGTGACGTCTCGTGGGCGGCCGGACCGAAGCGCGTCCATTTCGAGCGGGTGGAGTGGCAGATCATGCCCGATCCCGGGACCGCCTCCGCCGCGCTCCAGAACGGCGAAGTCGACTGGTGGGAGAACCCGATCAACGACCTGTTGCCGAGCCTCCAGAGCAATCCGCAGATCGTCACGCAGCTCGCCGGCCGCCTGGGCAATCTCGGCACCGCGGTGATGAACCACCTTCACCCGCCCTTCGATAAGCCGGCGGTCCGGCGAGTCGTGCTCGAAGCCCTGTCGCAGGAGGACTTCATGGCCGCGGCGGGTGGCGATGATCGGAAGCTTTGGCGCACCGGCGTCGGGATCTTTACCCCGGGCACGCCTATGTCCAACGAGTCTGGCCTCGACGTGCTCACGCGCAAGCGGGATTTGGAGCGCGCCAAGCGAGACCTGATCGCCGCCGGCTACAAGGGCGAGCGCGTCGTGCTGATGGCGGCGAGCGACAATCCGGTGCTCGGGGCGCTCGGTGAAGTCATGAACGACCTGTTGAGGCGGCTCGGGATGAACGTACAATACGTCGTCACCGACTGGGGCAGCGTGGTGAGCCGCCGCGCCAGCAAGGCCGCGCCGGACCAGGGCGGCTGGAGCATCTTCAACACGACCTGGACCGGCCTCGACATGACCAACCCGGTCGCCGAGCAGGTCCTGCGTTGCGGCGGCCAGAGGGGTTTCTTCGGCTGGCCAGACATCCCGGAGATCGAGACCCTGCGCGAGGCCTGGATCGAGGCGCCTGACAATACCGCTCGGCAGGCAATCGCCCGCGACCTACAGGTAGCGGCCATGACTCACGTCCCATACCTGCCGACCGGTCAGTATTTCTACCGGACCGCCTACCGGCGCGAGATCCGCGACATCGTCAAGGATCAGTTCGTGTTTTGGAACGCTCGTCGAGAAGCCTGATCCGGGTGTGGCGCCTGGAAGAGCGTCACAGGCTGTAGAGGAAGCATGATGGACGGGGCAGGGGCACCGCCATAGCTCACCGTCATGGCCAAAGAGATCCCCAATATAAGCGACCTGCGTCGCAAGCCTGAGGTGATGGATGAGGCGATCGAAGCGGCGACAACCGCCTACCTGAAGGACGACAACACCGAGCCATTCGCCTTCAAGTCCGGCCACACCGTCGACGTGTCCAAAGCGATCGAGATGCACCCGCAGGCCAAGAAGCTCTTGGCCGACGCAGCGACCAGTCCGGACCTGCGCCGCCCGATGGCGAAGACCGCCACACTCATGGGCTTCCCGCTCCAGGGATGAGCGGTTCAGACTTCGGCTACGGCCTTGGAGAGGCGGCGCGTTGGCTCGCTCCGATCCTCACGGCCTTCGTCGGATTCATGGGCGTTCTTATCGAGGAACGCTTGAACGCCGACTGGGTGTTTCGGCACGCCGAGCATCCGGGCTAATCCGTCAGCGACACCGCGACGTACCGCGTCCTCCAGTTCGTGGTCGTCCCTGGGGCCTACAACCGTAAAGCTCACACTGACGCTCCACCGCAATTTACACGTAGGTTAAATTAACGGATCGTTTCCGGTTCCAATCGGGGCGCGTCCGCTTGCGTGTGAATGAGGCCGGTGAGATGCGTGTTGCGGGCCGTCTGGCCACGAGACCCGAGCCACGATCAAACGCGATCCGGGTTGGGGTGAGATACCGGCACGTGCGGAGACGGGTCTTCAAGGGCGCTGCGTCACACCGCGGCGGCGTTGGGAAGCATGGTGGGAGCAAATTCGGCGGCCAAGCCGCCGAGCCATGGCACGGCCAGTACGGTGACGATGCGGCTGGAAGCGCGGTTGCCCAACATGGGTTGGCGCGGACTTTCGACGGATCCCTCAATAGTCAGACTGCCAAACCGGTGCGGATCCAGCGACGGTGAACGGTGAACGGTCGCTTTCGTGGCAAATTGAGTTCGTGTGACCGTAAGCCGACATCTCTCGATCCGCGCCCGCATCCTGATCGCTCTGACCGACGAGCCGATCAGCACGCTGCAGCTTGCCGAGCGGGCCAGCATCACGGCGCGGCGGCGGGCTGAGGTCGTCAAACTGGCCTGCGACGTCCTGGAGGGTGAAGGCCTGATCGAGCGCGTGGGTGGTCGACGATATCCGAAGTGGCGAAGGCTGATCCGCTCGACCTCCGAAACGGGCATGAACACGGCCATTCCGCCGTCGTCGGGCTGGGTCGCGCCGGGCCCTGATGCGCACTTGGCGCAAGAGCTGGTCCGAGGCCTCGTACAGTCAGCGATCGCCAAAGGGGGCGATCCAGTCGCGCGCCTTCAGGAGTTTCGCACGCTGCAGCAAGCCGCAGGTGCGCTATCGCGCAATGCTACCCTTGCCAGGGCTGCCGAGGAACTCGTCCGCGCAATTGATCTTCGCCTTCAGGAGCTGACCATCGTTAGATCATAGCACATTACAAAAAACTTCAGAGGCTCACAGTCGTTGACATGACACGGACAAGGGAGAAGCGCGTGACACTCTGGCAGCTCATCGAGCGCGATCACCAAAACATCGGGGGGCTGATCCGCGATATCCCGCTTGCGCTCAATGATCCCCGTGCCGTTGGCGGCCGGGAGCAGATGCTGGCCGATCTCATGGACGAATTGAAGCTGCATGCGATCGCCGTCGATGCAAGCCTCACCGGTCCCCTGAGCCGGGAGAGCCAGACACGCGCATTGATCGAAGAACTGCACCGCGGCCACGCAGAGTTCAGGCGTCAACTCCAACAGCTCGCCCATGACCGCACAAAGGCCTCGGCCGGCTGGCTCGACACCTTTGAGGATGCGACTTTCCTCGTGGACCAGCACCTGCACCGGCACGTTCACGAACTGATCCCAGCAGCTCAGGCACTCTTCTCCCCCGAGGAGGTCGCGGCCGCCACACGGGCTTTCGTGCGCGCGAAGACGAACGCCCTTCGGACCCGCAGGCGGGGCCGCGCGACCGGGGTCATGTCGAACGAGGTTACCCTCGTCGCCACGCTTGCCGGGGTAGCTTTTGGCCTCGGTTATCTGATTTGGAATAGCGGACGCTTCGGTCGATCGCGGTCAAGCCGAGCTGCCGAGGATGTCGAGCGTGTTCCCCGGCAGGCAGTCCGCCCCATGCCGCGTTGATCGCAGCATTGAGGCGATAGCGCGCGAAGATGCGCCTCTCCCTGGCTGGCGCCCCGCCGCTCAATACGATGAGAAAAGCCCGCCCTGGTGTTCCAGGTGCGGGCTTGTTGCGACGACGCCGACGCGGCGGCACCTCGGTTCCGATGCTGCTCGTCCGGCGCTCAGCCCCAGCCGATCGCTGGCAGTTCCCTGGACGCTTATGGTTAACAGATCGTTGACACCGGCCAGCGCGCTCTAAGCTTTTGCTCGCAGCACAAACCTTGCCGTGTCTGAAACTATTGAGCCGGCCCCCCCGTTCTGCCGAGGCGTGGTCACTACCGGCGGCGCGACCGTCGGAGCGATCTGTGGCACGTACCTCTCTCTTGATCCTCGTCGCCGGCCTGACTGCAGGCATTCACAGCCCGGTTTACGCCGCGTCGAAGAACCTGCGTGTGCCGAACCAGTTCGACGGCTCCTGGACCATCGTGGCCACCACGGTCGACGGGCCCTGCGCGGCCAACACGCGCTATCACGTGCGGATCAAGGACAGTGACGCCTCGATCCCCGGCGAGGAAATCGACATTGATGGCGGTGTCTCCGCCGGTGGCGCCGTGCAGGCCACGATCACACAGGGCTCGAACAAGGTGCCGATCGCCGGCAGCTTGACCGCGAAAGGCAGCGGCAGCGGGACGTGGCGCACATCAGGCGGCCTCGTGGCGTGCAGCGGCAGCTGGAGCGCTCAACGCTCGGGCTAGTGCATCGATCCAGACGGAGGCGTCAGCCGAGTCTGGAAAAATTGATGCAGAACCAAAGAACTCGTGCTCGTTCGCATGAACGAAGTGAATGCGTCAGAGCACTAGTGAGTTTGTGCCGTAGCCAGCTTCGCTGGGTGTCTCCAGTGTTCTGCGAAGCGCGCGAGGGGGCTGTGCACGGTACACGACAGTGACGCCACCGTCGCCGAATAGGGCACGGGTCCCCTCTCCCGTGCGGGAGAGGTCTGCTTTCGCAGAAAGCCGGGTGAGGGATAAGACCTGTCCGGAAGAGCCTGCCGCGTCAGGGCTTCAAGGGTGCGCTCGATTTTGAGAGTTCTCGACCCTCACCCCAACCCTCTCCCGCACGGGAGAGGGGACAGGTCGCGCTTGCCGCCCCAGGCGACAGACAAGTGTCGTGGACCGTGGGGGCTGTGCTCAGACGGCCAGCAAGCGCTTCGTGTTTGCAGCCACGTGCTCGCGGTAGCGGGCGATGACCGTCTCGGGTGAGCCGCCGAACATCAGTGTCGTCACAGCCTCACCGGCTGCGTGAACCTTCTCGATCACCATGGACTGCGCCTCGGCCAGTCCCTCCCTGCCGCCCCAGGCCAGACGAACCAAGCGCAGTTCAACGACGCGCTGAGCTTCGATTGCGAGCATCAGCGATGAGAAGAAGGGATTGTACACGGCATACTCCGCACCGCTGCAGATGCGGCAAGGGTTGAACACGCAGCAGCGACAGACCGATCCCGTGCACGAATGCAGGGCCGATCTGCGCTGCCCTTGTCCCTTGAGCGCTCCCCGATGACGTGGACACCGGTTCGGCGCAAGAGCGTGCGTCACAACAAAGACTTAGCGCTGTTCACGATTGCAACGCGATCGGGAGCGGCCCTGAGTCGGGCGGAGGCCCTACTTGCCCCCACTGGCCTTGTAGGCGGTGATCGCGCGCCGGCAGTTCTCCGAGATCTTGTCCATATTCTTCTTGAAGCAGGCGTCCATCTCCGGACTGGCCGGATCATTGCCGCTGCAGAAGGTGACCGCATCGCCGGAGCAATAGGTTTTCAGGTCTTTGTTGCCACGCTCCGAGGCAGACGCCCCAGGCGCCGCGAGGGCGGGAGCCGCTACGGCGATGAGGCCGAGCGCGAGGATGCTGCTGCGCATATGGGATACCTGGCTGAAGGAATTCGTCGCTGCTCTAACGGCTTGGCTCGGCGATCTTTCCCTTCCGCTTACGGGGACGAGGTTCGACCCCTTCGCGGCTTTGGAGCTGTCACCGAATGGCAGCATTGCTACTTCCCGCCGGCGCTCTTGTAGGCATCGATGGCGCGACGGCAGTTCGGGGACATTTTGCTCATATTCTTCTCGAAGCAGGCATCCATCTGCCGGCTGTTCGGATCGATGCCGGCGCAGAACGCAAGGGCGTCACCGGCACAATTGGTCTGTAGGTCAGCATTGCCGCGGTTGGGCGCCTGCGCTGAGACGGGGGCGGCGACAGCGATGAGGCTGACGGCGAGGAGGAGGCTGCGCATTCTTGGTCCTTAACCGGAGCGATTGGCGGAGGTTCTAACAAACGAAGCGCGAATTTTATCCCTTCCGATTGCGAAACCGGATCCCGGCCCCGCCTCCAGTCTCAGGGATGAACGCAAGACCGGCGGCTTCAAGGGCCTGCTGCAAGACGGTCAGCATCGCAGGCTGCGGAGTGCCGCTTTCGCCCTCGAACTGACTCACCGTGACGGTGCCGACAGAGGCAGCCTTGGCCAAGTTCGCCTGAGTCCACGACAGCAAGCCACGAGCGGGGTGACCGGCACCGGAAAGCGTGGACGATCCCTCGTTTGGGTGAAGCCCATGAGAATCCGCTTCGTTATCAAAGCGGATCATGGCTGCAATCGCCATCGTCGAGAGGGCGCGGGTCTCGGAATGACCACCAGCTTGATCGCACGGGCCGCACAGGTCTGCGCCTTCGCGCTTGGCTGCGGTGTGATCCACGCCGCCCGCACCCACGCCGCTGCCGTCTCCCGTATGCTCGCCGCCATGGCGATCGTCACGGCCGCACGCGCCCTGCTGGGGGCTTCTCCAGCCGGCGCCACGGACGATCACATGAGATTGGACGACATCACCACAGACAACGGCGCCTGACCGGCGATATCTGGGAGAGCCAAGATGCTGTTCGGACTGAGCCTGTTCGCCTTGTGCAGCGGTATCATGTTGGCCATCGAAGCCATGCGGCGGCCGATAGCCCGTGCGTTCTCGAAGGATTGGCAGGCTCCTTGATCGTATCCGGTCTTGGCCTCCTCGGCACGGGGCTACCGATGTTCCATTGACACGGTGGGCGACGCCGATCAGCTAGACCCTGCGCGTGAACCGGATCACCGCCGAGAGCGGCGCCCGGTCGATCGGGTCGATCGGGTCGATCGGGTCGACGAAGCGGTGTTCGGGCCGGGTCGGCATGCCGATGCTGGGGAAGCGGAACGCGACCCCTGTGCAGCGAGGCGGTCTTCCACCCTGTTGCATCCTGGCCACAGCCGAACGGCAATGTCCTGATGGCCCGCAACCAAAGCGTCCCTGGCATGTTGTCGCGCTCGTGCATGTAGACCGCGAAGTATTACGGCGGTCGAGGGTGCGTTAAGAGGCGGTTTACTACGATACGCCCTCTCGTCTCGCAGCGGTGTGCCCGTAAAACTACAGCCATTTGGCTCACCGTCCGGTAGTCATAGCTCCAGATTGAATGTTGGACCTTACGCGATGACCAAGCTTCTCGCCTCGCTCGCCGCCTTCACCGC
>NZ_JALNUM010000012.1:0-84298 GCF_026540795.1 Methylobacterium sp. GC_Met_2 | reverse complement strand
CGGGGTGAACACCCCACCCTCCGGCTCCAGCGTGATGCGCCGGTCGTGGAAAGCCTCCAGCGTCGAGCGGTGGCCGATCGACACGATGGTCGTCCCGGGCAGCCGCTCGCGCAGCATCCGGTAGAGCGCCGCCTCCGAAGGCTCGTCGAGGGACGCGGTCGCCTCGTCCAGGAACAGCCATGCCGGCTTGGCAAGCAGCACACGGGCAATGGCGAGCCGCTGCTGCTCGCCCCCCGACAGGCGCCGCTCCCAGGTATCGACCTCGTCCAGGCGGTCGGCGAGCTGCGGCAGCTGGGCGGCGACCAGGGCCTCCTTGACGGCGTCATCGGAGAACTGATCGGTGGTGTTCGGGTAGACCACGGCGCCGCGCAGGGTGCCGAGTGGGATGTAGGGCCGCTGCGGCAGCAGCAGCGCCGACTGCCCGGCCGGCACGTCGACCCGGCCCTGACCGAACGGCCAGATCCCGGCAATCGCGCGGAACAGCGTCGACTTGCCCGAGCCGGAGGGCCCGGTGACCAGGGTCGCGCTCCCCCGCGGCAGCGTCAGAGCATCGGCGGTCACGATCGGGCGCCCGTCCGGCAGGGCGAGGACCAGCCCGCGCGCGGTCACGTCGCCGGTCGTGTCGTTGCCCTGGACGAGCCCGTAGCCGGCATTCTCCAGCGCCTCGGCCTTGGTCATGGCCCGGCGGAAGGAGCCGAGACGGTTGGTGTTGGCCTTGTAGGCAGCCAGCGTCGTGTAGGAATCCACGAAGAACGAGAGCGAGCTCTGCACCTGCCCGAAGGCCTGCGAGGTCTGCTGCAGGGCGCCCAGCGTGATCTTCTTGGCGAAGAACGAGGGTGCGGCCAGCACCATCGGGAAGATCACGCTCGCCTGCCGGTAACTGAACGTGAAGGCGATCAGCTTGATGCGGCGGAAGATGATGCCAACGTAATTGTCGATGACGCTGTGGAACAGCGTCGAGAGCCGCGAAGCCTCGGCGCGCTCGCCGCGCAGCAGCGCGATCTGCTCGGAATAAATCCGGTTGCGGGCCAGCGCGAAGCGGAAATTCGCCTCGACCTGCTCCTGCCGGAAATCGAGCCCGATGAGCGGCCGGCCGATCAAGTGAGTGAGCCACGTGCCCACCACCGCGTAGCCGATCACCAGCCAGACCAGGAAGCCCGGGATGACCGTGTCGGTGAAAGGCACCACGAAGTCGCGTGACAGGGTCCAGAGAATCACCATGAACGAGACGAGCTGCGCCGCCTGGCTCAGCAGCCGGATCGACAGCGTCGTGGTCTGCACGATGAAGCTGTTGACGTCCGCCTGGATCCGCTGATCCGGGTTGTCGGCCTCCTCGTCGGTGAACGGGATCCGGTAATGGGTGCCGTTGCCGAGCCAGCGCTCGTACAGGCTGTGGGTCAGCCACGTGCGCCAGCGGATCAGCAGCGAGGAATCCACGAACAGGTCGAACATGCCGATGGCGATGTTCAGGGTCGCGAGGGGTACGAACACCCAGAGCAGCTGGTACCAAAAGGCGTTCGCGTCGTACTCCTGGAGGGAGTTGTAGATGTCGCGGTAGAAGAAGTTGAACCGCAGCGTCAGCGCCACGTCGGCGAAGTTCACGAAGATCGAGAGCGCCACGAGGTTGCGGCCGATTCGGCCCTCGGTGGTCCCGAACCAGCGGAACAGGCCGATCTCCTTGGTCGGCTTGTCGCGGTTGGCGAAGTACGGGTCTGCGATGTTGGTGATCGCCTGGATCGGTTCGAGATAGGCAATTCCGAGCACGATGGCGGCGAACACCACCGCGCCGGTGGCGGCGAAGGCCGGCGGCAGGAGTGCGGCGATCACGGGCGGCAGCAAGCCCATCGCGGCGGCCGTCTTCGTGCCGGCGAGCAGCAGGTAGCCGACGCCGTAGACCGAGACGAAAACCTTCAGGTAGGCCGAGATGGTGTTGGACGCGATCAGGATGCCGGCCAGCGCGAAGCCCGCGAGCGAGACGTAGAGCGGCGGGCTCGGGATTCCCGGCAGGGCCAGCAGGATCAGCGCGGCGATGGCCGTGAGCACGGCCTGGATCCCGAGCCCGGTCCTGAGTGCTGCCACGCGTCTCTCCCGCCCCACCGCGCCTGAAAGAAGCGCAACCCGGCGGCCTTGACCCCGGTCGATGGCGAGATAGTGGCCTTTGCCGCACGCTGTCGCGTGAAATTATCGTCACGTTCGCGGGATGCGGCGATTTACGCCGATTGCGCGCCTACCAGTTCCACTCCTCGAAGCCAGGCTCGCGGCACCGATAGCCGATCGGGCATTGCGGGTTGTCGCGGGTGGGCGCGAAGCGCAACTCGGCGATCTCAGAGCCGCTGCACTGGGCGGGACCGCTGACGAAGCGCTCCGGTGCCGACCCGGCCGCGATCACGACATCCCGCTCGCCTTTGACCAGCGCCATCGCCTCGGCGCAGGTCATCCGGGCCGTCATCGAGCCGCGCGGCGCCCGGGTTTGCGCAAGCGCCTCCGCCCCGGTCGCGACCGCGACGAGGTGTGTACACAGCAGGGCGAGGGCCAGCGGCCTCATCAGACACGGGTCCAGCATGCGCCCAGGACGACTATCCGCGGGCATCAAACTTATCCTGCACGGGCACGCGGCCCGAGACTGTCACCGGAATGCGCCACCGGACGGCTTTCGCCGTCGGACCGCCGCAATCGGCAGATTATGAGATTTTCGGACCGCCGCGACGGGTTGCACCAGGACGGACGGGGCCCGACGGGGGCTGAACAGGCCGATGCCTCCGCCCGGACCTCCGGCACGTGCCATCCGCGCCCGGCGTGTCGGCCGATTCGCCCTGGACCCAAGGGATCCCTCGATGTCCGCCCTCTCGATCCTCGACATCTCGGCGGTGCGCGCTGCGCCCCTCTCCCGGGAGCCCTACGCCTATACGCTGGGCAACAACGTCCTGAATCCCGAGGCCATCGACGAGATCCGCCGTGACTTCCCCGATATCTCCAAGCCCGGCTATCTCACCGTCGACGAAGTCGCTCTCAAGGGGCGCTTCAAGGCGCTGATCGACGAACTGGAGAGCGACGAATTCTCGAAGATCCTCGGCGAGAAGTTCGGCATTGATCTCGTCTCCTGCCCGCGGCTCACCACCATCATGCGGAAGAGCCAGCCGAAATACGGTTCGATCCACACCGACGGACCGTCGAAGGTCTTGACGCTCCTCGTCTACATGAACGACGCCTGGGAGGCCCCGGCTGCCGGCCGCCTGCGGGTGCTTTACGACGGGAAGAACTACGAGCCCTTCGCGGTGGAGGTGCCGCCCACCATGGGGACGATGTTCGCGTTTCTGCGCGCCGACAATTCCTGGCATGGGCACGAGCCGTTCGAGGGCGAGCGGCGGGTCGTCCAGGTCGCGTGGCTCAAGGACGCGTCGGAGCTGGAGCGCAAGCGCAAGCGTAACCGCACGGCGCAGTTCCTGAAGGGGATTTTCGGTCGCTGAACCGACGACGGAGGGGGGACGATGGGAGCGGTGGTGCTGGCGGATCCGGGCGACGGAACCCGTTCCGGGCCCAGGCGTCGCTACGTCTTGCCGGCCCTGCTGATCGCCGGCTGGGTCGGGCTGTTCGCCTATAGTGCCGCCTACCTGACGGAAGACCTACCGTTCCGGCCCCAACGATCCGAGGCGCCATCCGCGGAGACAGCCGCCGGGCCGCGGGCCCTATCGAGCCGCCTCGCGAAGTTCGATCAGACGGAAGCCGGATCGCAGCGCGGCACCGGCGAGACGGCAGCAGCCCCGACGGCGGCTTCTGCGGTACGTCAGGCTGCCCGGCCGGTCCAGACAAGCCCCCTCCCCCGACCAGTGGCGACGGCGCCCGATTATGTCGGGCTCTGGGGCCCGAGCCCGGCGGCCTGCGGGCACCCTTCGCGGCGGCGGGGCTACATCCCGGCGACGATCACGCCGGATCAGGCGCGCGCCGGCCGTACCCTCTGCAGCTTCCACGAGATGCATCGATCCGGAGGCGCCTGGGTGACCGCGGCCGAATGCAGCGACCGCGGGCGGCACTGGTCGTCGCAGGTCCGGCTGACGGTGGACGAGGATCACCTGACATGGTCGAGCAGCCGCGGGACCGTGTCGTACACGCGCTGCAACCGGCGCAGCGGCTAGAGCGCTGTCCGCCGAAGTGGATACCGGTTCGGCGCAAGAGAGCGCATCAATACGAAGACTTAGAGCCGTGCTCGATTGCAACGCGATCGGGCACGGCTCTAGTGCATCGATCCAGACGGAGGCGTCAGCCGAGTCTGGAAAAATTGATGCAAAACTAAAGAACTAGTGCTCACTCGCATGAACGAAGTGAATGCGTCAGAGCACCAGCGATCACTGCCCACGCCTAATCCGGCAGCCGCTCCGCAGCCTGCAGGACGATCCGGGCGGCGGCGCGGCTCGGCGTATCCGCATCCGTGAGCCGCATCCGCGCGTCGATCTGCGCGAGGGCCGCGCATTGCGCCGCGCGGGCGGGTCCCCCCGCCAGCAGGGGCGCCAAGGTTTCGGCGAGGCGCTCGGGCGTGCACTCGGCCTGGACGAATTCCGGCATCGCGTTCTCGGCGAGGATCAGGTTCGGCAACACGATGCTGGGCACCTGGATGAGCCGACGGGCGATGACCTCCTCGGCCCGCGAGACCTTATAGGCCACCACCATGGGCACGCCCGCCAGCGCGAGCTCCAGCGTGACCGTACCCGAGGCCGCGAGCGCCGCGCGGGCGCCACGGAAGACGGCGTATCTCGGCCCCTCGCCGGTGACGATCCGGACCGGGACCGGCCAAGCCGCCGCGAGGCGCTCGATGAGGGCACGGTGGCGCGTCACCGCCGGCAGGACCGCCTCGACCGGAACGGTGCGGCTCACATGCTCCAGCGCCTGACCGAAGACCGGCATCAGCCGCTCGATCTCGGACCGGCGCGACCCCGGTAGGATCACGAGGCTATAGGGCGCTGTCTCACGGCGCTGGGTCTCGGCACCGGACGGGCGCAGCTCGGCCAAGCGCTCGATCAGCGGATGCCCGACATAGGTGCAGGGCGGGCCCCCGAGACGTCGATGCGCGTCGGGCTCGAAGGGCAGCAGCGCCAGGACGTGATCGATGAACGGGCGCATGCCCTTCGCGCGCCATGGGCGCCAGGCCCAGACGCTGGGCGAGACGTAGTCGATGATCGGAATGCCGGGGGCGGCCTTGCGCACCCGCTTCGCGACCGCATGGGTGAAGCCGGGGCTATCGATGATGACCAGCACATCCGGCCGGGCGTGCCTTGCGGCTTCGGCGGTCTCGCGGATGCGCCGCAGCAGCGTGCGGGCACGGGCGAGCACCGGCAGGTAGCCCATCACCGCAACGTCATCGAGGGGGAACAGGGACGCGAACCCCGCCTCCGCCATCGCCTCGCCGCCGACGCCGCCGAACGCCACGTCCGGTGCAGACTCGCGCAGCGCCCGCATCAGCTTGGCGCCGAGCTGGTCACCGGAATCCTCGCCGGCCACGAGCCAGACGCTGCGGGGTCGGGTCATCGCGACGCGGTTCCATAGCCCACGACGAACAGGCCGAGGCGGTCGGCCTCCGCGGCGGTGGCGGCGCGGTCGATTACCAGGGTGCCGCCGGCCTCGAGGGCGAGGCCGACGCAGCCTGCACGGGCGGCGTTGCGCACCGTGCGCGGGCCGATCGCCGGCAGATCGATGCGCCAATCCTGTCCGACCTTGGGCGCCTTGACCAAGACGGTCGCGGGGAGCGCCCGTCCCCAGCCGAACGGCCGGCGACCCAGGGCACGCGCCCGGGCGAGCATCCGGTCGGTCCCCTCCGGTCCCTCGACGGCGAGCGCCCGATCGCCGGCGACAACCACGGCCTGCCCGAGGTCGAAGGGCGAGAGCGCCGCCAGCACGCCACGCCCTGCGGCGATCGAACCGGCAGCCATCGCATCCGGCTGCCGCCGTCCGATCGGCCCCTCCGGGCAGAGGAGATCCGGCGCGGCCTCATGGACGCCGAGGATGCGGTGCCCCTCCTCCTCGACCAGCGCGAGCGCGGCGCGCAGGAGGCGGTCGTCGCCCCCGCCCGCCATGGCCCGCAGTGTCTCGCGGTTGCGCAGGGCCGCGCCGGCATTCAGGATCGCGGCCGGGCTCGGACGCGACACGCCCCCGGCCGGCACCACGATGGCCGGCCCCCAGCGGCGCAGCAGCTTCAGGGTGGCGGCGAGGTCGAGGAGGTCGACCGTGGCATCGGCGCTGGCGCGCAGAGTCTGTCCCGTGAAGCCGCGCAGGGCGATCACCCGGAACGGCCGCCGCGCCCGGCGCAGGGAGTCGGCGACGAGCTCCGGCAGTCGCCCGGCCCCGGCGATCAGCACGAGGGCCCCGTCAGGGACAGGATCGGCCTTCGCCATGGCGGGGCTCGATCAGGCGGCGCCGATCGGGGTCGGGACTTCGCGCGGCGTGCAGATCGAGCGCTTGCCGCCGACGCGGATGAAGTCGAGGATCTCGCGGACCGCGTCGTGGGACTCGAAGGTCGCGGCCACGTCCTCGACCCGTTCCATCAACGTCCCCTCGGGGGCGAAGAGCAGCCGATAGGCCCGCCGCAGAGCGTGGATGTCCTCCCGGGCGAAGCCGCGGCGCTGCAGGCCGATGATGTTGAGGCCGGACAGGTAGGCCCGGTTGCCCAGAACCATCCCGTAGGGAATGCAGTCGTTCTCCAGCCCCGAGAGGCCGCCCACGAAGGCATGTGCCCCGACCCGGGCGAACTGGATCACGGCGGCACCGCCCCCGAGGATTGCGTAATCGCCCACCACGCAATGGCCGGCCAGCATGACGTTGTTGGAGAAGATCACGTGCGACCCCACCCGGCAATCGTGGCCGACATGGGAATTCGCCAGGAAGGTGCAGTGATCGCCGACCACTGTCTCCAGCCCGCCGCCGCTGGTACCGGGATTCATGGTGACACCCTCGCGGATCAGGCAATCGGCGCCGATCGTGAGGGTGGAGGGCTCGCCGCGATACTTCAGATCCTGCGGCGGATGTCCGATCGACGCGAAGGGGAAGATCCGGGTGCGGGCGCCGATCGAGGTGCGGCCCGCCAGGACGACGTGGCTGACCAGCTCGCAATCCGCTCCCAGGACGACCTCCGACCCGACATGGCAGAACGGGCCGATCCGCGCCCCGTCGCCGATCCGGGCGCCGGGCTCGATCACCGCGCTCGCGTGGATGACGGGCGCGCTCACTCCATCACCAGCATGGCGCTGATCTCGGCCTCGGCGACCAGCGTGCCGTCGACCCGGGCCTCGCCGCGGAACCACCACATGGTCCGGCGCTGGTTCAACTTCTTCATATGGAAACGCACCTGATCGCCGGGCGTGACGGGCTTGCGGAACTTGCACTTGTCGATGGTCATGAAGAACACCTGCTTGGTGCTTCGCCCATCCGCCCTGATGTGGCGGCAGCAGATCGCCCCGGCCGTCTGGGCCATGCCCTCGATCAGGAGCACGCCCGGGAAGACCGGCATGCCTGGGAAGTGACCCATGAATTGCGGCTCGTTGGCCGTGACGTTCTTGATGCCGATGCAGGATTCGTCGCGATCGATCTCGACGATCCGGTCCACCAGGAGGAACGGGTAACGGTGCGGCAGCAACTCCAGCAGCGTCTGTATATCGGCTGTGCCCAGCTCGCCGCCGGTCTCGCGCGCCGCCTCACTCATCGGATTCCGCACCTCGACGTGCCGCCCGCGGCGGCCTGACATCCCGCCGCCGATGGCGGAGGAAGCGCCCTCTTCGGCAGAAATCGCCGGACATGCAAGACCTTCCGGCGGAGCGGATCGTTCCGGAGCCGGGGTCGGTCGGACGAGCGGCCCGCCTCAGGCCCCGTCGTCCGCCTGGGCCTTGCCCGAGCGCTCGGCCAGGCGGGCCAGTGTCGTGAGTTCGCGGAACCAGGCCCGCACCGGCTTGGCCGGCGTGCCGCCCCAGCGGCTGCCCGGCGGCACGTCACGGTTGACGTTCGAAGAGCCGGCGATCTGCGCGCCGCGTCCGATGCGCAGATGCCCCACGACGCCGACCTGCCCGCCGAGGACGACGTAATCCTCCAGCGTGGTCGAGCCCGAGATACCGACGCCCGACACGATCACGCAGTGGCGCCCGATCACCACGTTGTGGGCGATCTGCACGAGGTTATCGATCTTGGTCCCCTCCCCGATCACCGTGTCACGCGAGGCGCCCCGGTCGACCGTGGTGTTGGCACCGATCTCCACGTCGTCCTGGACGATCACGCGGCCGATCTGCGGCACCTTGAGATGGGTGACGCCCATGGCGAAGCCGAACCCGTCCTGGCCGAGCCGTACGCCCGGGTGGAGGATCACGCGGTTTCCCAGGAGGGCATGGCTCAGCGTTGTGCCGGCGCCGATGGCGCAGTCGCGCCCGATGCGCACGCCGGGACCGATCACCGCGTTCGGGCCGATCACCGTACCGCTGCCGACTTCCGCGCCGGGGCCGATCACGGCGCCCGGATCGACCGTGACTCCCTCTTCGAGATGGGCTTCAAGATGGATATGGGCCCCAGGGGCGACGCCACGGGCGCCGAACTGCGAGCCGGGGCGCAGGGCATCCGGATGCAGCCGTCCGAGCAGCGTGGCGTAGGCGCGATAGGGGTCCCGGCTGACGAGGGCGACCGTGCCGGACGGGCACCGGGCCGCGAAGCGCGGCGAGACGAGGCAAGCCCCAGCCCGGGTGGCCGCGAAGGCGTCGCCGTAGCGGGCATTGTCCATGTAGGCGAGGTGCGAGGGCCCGGCGCTTTCGAGGGGCGCGGCCCCGGCAAGCCGGAGGTCCGGATCGGCGCCCTCGGGCAGGCTGGTGCCAGCGACCGTCGCGATCTCCGCGAGGGTCAGGTCTGCCGCAGCGGCGAAGAAAATGGGATCTGACATGCTGGACAACGCGCCGGTCGGGGTAATCCGACCGGCGCGCCTGGAATTTTGATCAGAAGCGCGAGCCGCCGGAGAAGCGGAAGGCCTGGGTCTGATCCTTGCCGACATGGCCGTACTTGCCGAGGATCGGCACGTAGACCGGGATGCCTTCATCCTTGGTCAGCGCGTAGGCGTAGTCGAAGCGGATCGGGCCGAGCGGCGAGTTCCACAGGATGGAGGCACCGACCGAGGAGCGGATCGTCGCGCTGTCGCGGACGTTCACGCATTCCGGTTCGACGCCGATCTTGTAGGCGTTGAAGTTGCAGCGCCCGGTCGCCGGATCCGTGCCGTTGATGAAGCTGTCGCCGTTCACGTCGAAGGCGCGCTTGCTGCTGTAGCCGAACAGCGTACCGGCATCGGCGAAGAGCGCACCCTTCAGGCCCAGGTCGCGCGGCACGCCGGGCAGCGGGAACTGAACTTCGAGGGTACCGCCGATATAGGTCGAGCCACCGATCGCGTTCGAGCGGGCGTCGGCGATACCGACGTCGCGCGGGCCGATGCCGTTCGGAGCGAAGCCGCGGACCAGCGACGGGCCGAGGAAGAACTCGTCGGTCACCCGCAGCGGGTCGTTGTTGAGGGAGCTGATATGGCCGCCCTGGAAGCGGACGAAGCCGATCACGTCCTCGTAGAGCTCCTTGTAGTAGCGTGCATCGGCGGTGACCCGGAAGAACTTCGAGTCTCCGCCCAGGCCCGCCACGTCGGGCTTCAGCTCGGCGTAGAGGCCGTTGTGGGGTGCGCCGATCACGTCCAGCGTCGAGTAGGCGAGCGTCAGGCCGGCCAGCGAGGTCAGCGTGTTGCCCTGCGAGCCCTTGATGGCGATCGAGGCTTCGCCGTCATAGGCGCAGTTCGGATAGACCGCCTGACCACCGATGTTGCGACCCGTATTCGGGTCGATCGTGCCCGCCCCGTAGGTGGCGGTGTAGCCCGGGATCGGCACCGAGCAGTCGTTGTACGGCCGCTTGAGGGTGTTCGGCACCTTCAGCTCGGTGTTGTACAGCGAGTATCGCAGCGTGATGCCGAACTCCTCGGTGATCGGAAGGCCGAGGCGCAGCTGGCCGCCATACACCGTGGTCTCGTAGCGCGAGTACCGGGTCAGGTCGGAGTATTTGTAGAAGGCGTCGAAGCCGGCGGCGAGCCGGTAGCCGAGGAAGTACGGCTCGGTGAACGAGAAATCGACGCCGCGCGAGTACTGGCCGCCGGTGCCGGCGAGGCGGACATACTGGCCGCGGCCGAGGAAGTTCGACTCGGAGACCGAAACCTCGCCGATGATGCCGTCCTGGGTGGAGTAGCCGCCCGCCACCGAGAACGAACCCGTGGGCTGATCCTCGACATCGATGTTGATCACCACGCGGTCGGGCGCGGAGCCCGGCTCGTTCGAGAAACGGACTTTCTTGAAGAAGCCCAGGCCGTTCAGGCGCCGCTCGGCGCGATCGGTGAGCACGCGGTTGTAGGCGTCGCCCTCGGCGATATCGAGCTCGCGGCGGATGACGTAGTCGCGGGTGCGGGTGTTGCCGCGGATGTTGATGCGCTCGACGTAGACGTGCGGGCCATCCTCGACCACGAAGCCCAGGGAGACCTGATGGCTGCCGGGATCGCGCTGACCGGTCGGGCGGACCTGCGCGAACGGGTAGCCCGCGCGGTTCACCTCACGCGTGACGTTGTTCAGCGTCTTCTCGACGTCGTCGGCGTTGTAGACATCGCCCACCGTCGTCGCGACACCGGTGTTGAGCTGAGCCGTGTCGAGGCCGGGCAGGCGGGAATCCACCTGCACCGCGCCGACTTTGTACTGCTCGCCCTCGTTCACCGTGACGGTGATGACGTAGCCCGAAGTCTCGCCCTCGACGTAGCGCGCGTCGGCGCTGACCACCTGGAAGTCGGCATAGCCGTTCTTCAGGTAGTAGCGGCGAACCTGATCCAAGTCGTTGGTGATGCGGTCGGGATCGTAGACGTCGGAGGTCTTGATGAACGACAGAAAGTTCATCTCCGAGGAGCTCATCAGCCCCTTGAGCGTCCGCTCCGAATAGGCGTTGTTGCCCACGAAGTTGATCGAGACGATGCCGGTCTTATCGCCCTCGTCGATCTGGTAGATCACGTCGACGCGGCCGTTCGGCAGGTCGACGGTGCGGTAGGTCACCTTGGCGGTTCCCCGACCGAAGCGCTTGTAGACGTCACGGATGCGGGCAAGGTCGGCGTTGATGATCGCCTCGGTGTAGGGCCCGCGGGCCTTCGCCTCGACCACCCCTTCCAGGGTCGCCTTCTCGATCTTCTTGTTGCCCTCGAACACCACCCGGTTGATCAGGTTGTTTTCGCGGACGGTCACCACCGTGCGGCCGCCCGACTGGGCGACCTTCACGTCCGAGAACATGCCGCTTGCGAGCAGGTTACGGCGGGCTTCCTCGGCGGAGCCTGACGCCGTTCCGGTCACGTAGGACCGGACCGTGTCGGCATCGACGCGCTGGTTGCCCTGGACGACGATCTGCTGCGCCTGAGCGGCCCCGGTCAGGACGACGCTCAGACCCGCAGTGACTAGGACGATGGTTCTCCGCACCGACTTACGTCGGGGCTTCCCCGTCAACGACATCATGCAATCGCCCGTTTCTGTTCTGGTCGCGGGGGTTAGCCCGTCTTAGGCGACCGTTGATCGGTCGTCCCGTCACCTGGTCCAAGCGTGGCTTCGGTCCAAGCGTAGCTCTTAGCGGGATTCCACTGCCAAGCAAACGCGCGGGAGGCCATCGTCAGGGGATTTTGGGGGGTCGTGGCCTTCGCGCCACTTAACGGTGCAGCCGCGCTTCGGGCAAACCGGCGATCATGGTGAATGACGCGTAAACGCTTGAGGGAACGTGTTTTTCCCGCCTCACTCGCGCGGCCGTTGACGGCGCATTAACCGGATTTTGACCCCTTGGCGCGGCGCCGATCCGGCGGCTTCACGGCCGGATCGCGGCGGGAATGGGGCACCCTTTCCGGTGGAGGACGGACAGGATCCCCAACGGCTTCGAGGAGGGCCCTCAACCCTTCCGGATCAGGTGTTCCGCCAGGACGCGCCGAGGTTGAGGATATCGTTCCAGGCGGCGAACAGCATCAGCATCAGGACCAGGGCGAGACCAATCCGGAAGCCGATCTCCTGGGCCCGCTCGCTGAGCGGACGGCCGCGGACGACCTCGAAGGCGTAGAACAGCAGATGCCCGCCATCGAGCAACGGCACCGGGAACAGGTTCAGGAGGCCGATCGAGACCGAGAGGAGCGCGATCAGGCCGACGAGGCCGCCGACGCCGCCGGTCTTGGCGACCTCGCCGGAGACGCGGGCGATTCCGATCGGCCCCGAGAGCTGGTCGGCCGACTCACGGCCGGTCACCAGCTTGCCGAGATACGAGAAGGTGCGCTCGACGACGAAGTAGGTCTCCTTCACGCCGAGATTGAGGGAATCGACGGCCCCGTAGCGCACGAGGCGCGCCTCGGAGCCCGCAGGCGAGCGGATCCCCAGCCGGCCGATCCGATGGCGTCCGAACGGGGTTTTCTCCTCGAAGGTGGCAGGCGTCGCCTGAATGGTGAGCGGCTGGTCGTTGCGCTCGACCGTGAAGGTCAGGGGCGTCCCGGCGCTGCCCGTCACCGTGCGGTACATCGCGTTGAAGTCGCCGATCGTCTCGCCGTCGATGGCGGTGATCACGTCGCCCGGCTGGAAACCGGCCTGGGCCGCGACGCTGTTCGGCTCCACCGAGGAGACGCGGGCGGGCAATTCATAGCGGCCGCCGAACCAGATCGCCCCGGCAAACAGCGCGATCGCCAGGATGAAGTTCGCCACCGGTCCGGCGGCGACGATCGCGGCGCGCTTGCCCACGGGCTGAGTCGGGAAACTGATCGCCCGCTCCTGCGGAGTCATGCGGGCGACGGCCGCGGGGTCGGGCATGCTCGCCCCGTTCACGTCGCCGTGGAACTTCACGTAGCCACCGAGGGGAATGGCGCAGAGCTTCCAGCGCGTGCCGCGGCGGTCGTTGAACCCAACGAGTTCCGGCCCGAATCCGAGGGAGAAGGCATGGACACCGACGCCGCACCAGCGGCCGACCAGGAAGTGGCCCATCTCGTGCACGAACACCACGACGGTGAGCACGAACAGGAACGGGATCAGGGCGCCGAAGAAGCCCCCGGCAGTGCCGCTCATCGCGTTGAGGAAGTCCATAAGCCGATCCCTGGCCGTCGCCGCGCCGGCCCCCCGGACCGGCACATCCCGACATCTTAGCAGATCGGTGGGGCGCACCGCCAACGCAATCCTGTGCGGGCTCGCGCATCGTCGCCGCGGGTGACGGGCCGCCGAGTCAGTGGCCGCCCCCGCCTCCGGCTGCCGCGCGCGGGCGCCGGACCATCGGCACGGCGCAGGCCATGGCCAGGAACAGCACCGTCAGGGCGAGGAACACGTCTTCGAAGGCCATGACGAGGCCCTGGATCCGGACCGTGTTGGTCATGGCTTTCAGCGCCATGCCGGGGGCCGCGCTGCCGAAGGACTCGAAGCCGCGTTGCAGGCCGTCGAGGCGCTCAAGGGCCGCATTGCTCGACCAGCTGAAGCGCTCGTGCAGCCGGGCGAGGTGAAGGTCCCAGCGGTCGTTCAGCACGGTGTTGATCAGGGCGAGGCCGACCGCGCCGCCGAGGTTGCGCGTGAGATTGAACAGGCCGGAGGCGTTCTTCATCCGGGCCGGCGGCAGGGTGCCGAGCGCGATGTTGTTGATCGGGATCATGCACAGCATCAGCGAGCAGCCGCGCAGGATCTGCGGCAGCAGCAACTCGTAGAAGTCCCAATCCTTGGTGAGGCCGGTGACGATCCAGGTGCCGCAGGCGAAGCCCGTGAAGCCAACTCCCATCATCAAACGTGGATCGACCCGGCCCGAGAGACGCCCGGCGATTGGCGCTGTGATGAACATGAACAGGCCGGAGACGAACATCGTCTCGCCGATCATCAGCGCCGAGTAGCCGCGCACCCGCGCGAGATAGACCGGGTAGATGTAGGTCAGCCCGTAGAGCCCGATGCCGAGCACGAAACTCGCCAAACAGCCGCTGGCGAAGTTGCGGTCCGAGAAGGCGCGCAGGTCCACGATCGGTTGCCTCGCCGTGAAGACCCGCCAGAAGAACAGCAGCCCCGAGACCCCGCAGACCACCGCGCAGGCGAACACCGTCTCGTCCTGCAGCCAGTCGTGGTTCGGCCCCTCCTCCAGCACGTATTCGAGGCAGCCGAGAAAACCCGCCATGAAGGCGAGGCCCGCCCAGTCGAAGGCTTCGAGCAGGCTGTAATTGGGCTTGTCGAAATCGACCAGGATCCACGTCGAGACCGTCACGAAGATGCCCGGCACGACGTTGATCAGGAACAGCCAGTGCCAGGACATCAGGTCGGTGAGATAGCCGCCGACCGTCGGGCCGATGGTCGGCGCGAGCGTCGCTACGAGGCCGATCATCGGCGACACGATGGTCCGCTTGGAGGGCGGGAAGATCGTGAAGGCCGCGGCGAACACGGTCGGGATCATGCCGCCACCGATGAAGCCCTGCGCGGCGCGCCAGACGATCATCTCGCCGATCGACGAGGAGGTCGCGCACATCAGGCTCATCAGGGTGAAGCCGCCCGCCGAGATCGCGAACATCCAGCGGGTCGATAGCACCCGCGACAGGGTGCCGGAGAGCGGGATCGAGATGACCTCGGCGATCAGGTAGCTAGTTTGGACCCAGGGGATCTCGTCGCCCGAGGCCGAAAGGCCGGCCTGGATCTCGTTCAGCGAGGCCGAGACGATCTGGATGTCCAGGATCGCCATGAACATCCCGAACACCATGCAGACGAACGCCACCATCCGGCGGCGGTCGAGCGGCGGTTCGGCGGCGCGGGCCGGCGCGGGGGCGGCAATGGCGGCCATCGGCGATCTTACCGGCTCGCGGTGTTGACCGGCCGCTCGCGCGCGGCCCGGTCGAGCACCGAGCGGTCCGCGCCGGCGCGGGTATCGACGCGCACCACCGCCGACAGGCCCGGCCGCAGCAGACCCTCGCGGGCAACCTCTTCCGGCACCCGCACCCGCACCGGCAGGCGCTGGACGATCTTGGTGAAGTTGCCGGTCGCGTTGTCGGGCGGCAACAGGCTGAACACCGAGCCGGAGGCCGGCGAGAACGATTCCACCAAGCCCTGGATCTCGCGATCCGGATAGGCGTCGACCGTCACCGTCACCGGTTGGCCGGGGCGCATGCGCTGGACCTGGGTCTCCTTGAAGTTCGCGTCGATCCGGACGCTCTGGAGCGGCACCAGGGCGGCGATCCGCGTGCCCGGCGCCACGTAGGCACCGGCCTCCACGGCCTTGTTGCCCACGACGCCGTCGAACGGCGCTCGGATCACCGCGAAGTCGAGATCCCGGCGGGCGCGGTCGACGGCGGTGCGCAGCTCCGCCGCGACGCTCTCGGCCTCGCGCTTCTGTGCCGTGAGGACATCGACATTGGCGCGGGCCGCCAAAAGGCCGGCCTCCATGGCCTTGACCGAAGCCTCGGTCCGGTCGCGATCGGCGCGGGTCTGGTCGATGCGCGACTTGGCGACGTAATCCGCTTGCATCTGCATCGACCGCGCGAAATCGGCCTGAGCGCGAACCGCGTCGGCGCGGGTCGCGTCGAGCTGCGCAGAGGCCTGGGCGACCTGCGCCTGAGCGGCCTCGGCCTGCCGGGCGATCCGCGCAATGGTGCTCTCCTGGGTGGCGAGCTTGTCCTGCGCGGCCTGGAGGGCGAGGCGGTAATCGCCGTCGTCCAATTGGGCGATCACGTCGCCCTTCTTCACCGAGACGCCGTTCACCACCGGGACCGCCGCGAGGTAGCCCGGGACCTTCGCGGCCAGCACCGAGATGTCGGCCTGGACGTAGGCATCGTCGGTCGAGACGAAGAAGCGTCCGACCGTCCACCATTGCCACCCGGCATAGGCGCCGCCGCCGATCAGAGCCGCCAGCACGGCCAGTAGGAGGGCACGCCTCAGCGGGCGCCGGCGGGGCGGCACAGCCTCGGCCGGGCCAGCTTGGGCGGATGCCGGGGCAGCATCCGGCGCAGGCTGCCGCGGCGCCGGGCCTACTGCCCGCTCCTCCTCGCTCAGATCGATGGTGGGAGACGGCCGATCAGCGTCGTCGCGAAGGGACATCTCGGAGCCTCAGATCGAATGACCGAACCGTTCGGTCAAAAATTGGACCCGCCTTGACGCGAATCCAGATTGGCCTCAGGTTATGGTGACCGAACGGTTCGGTCAAGCGGAGCGGCGTCTGGGACGCGGAGCGGAATGATGGCGCAGGGCGCGGTGCTGGAGCGGGGACAGACACCGCATGAGGGCGACAAGCGGCGGCAGATCCTCGACGGCGCCCGCACGGTCTTCCTCTCGGCGGGCTACGATGGCGCGAGCATGGGCGAGATCGCCCGGGTGGCCGGGGTCTCGAAGGGCACGCTCTACGTGTATTTCGACAGCAAGGAGGCTTTGTTCGAAGCCCTGATCCTTCAGGAAAAGGCCAGCCTTGCAGAGACGCTCTTCACCTTCGACCCGAACGATGCCGATATCCCGGCCGTCCTGACACGCTTAGGGATGAGCTTCCTTGCCGAGATGTCCCAGCCGCGGCACATCTCGGTGCACCGCATGGTGATTGGCGTCTGCGAGAAGTTCCCGCACTTCGGGCAGGTCTATTACGACGCCGGTCCGGCCCGCGGCGTGTCTCGACTCGCGGCCTATCTCGACGTGCAGGTCCAGGCCGGTCGCCTGCGCATCGCCGACACCACCTTGGCGGCCCAGCACTTCCTGCATCTTTGCCTGGCCGGCCTACTCACGCGCATGCTGTTCGCTGCCGGCGGCGAGGCGAGCGAGGCCCGGATGCAGATCCAGACTGCCGAGGCGGTGCGGGTGTTTTTGGCCGGGTACGGGCCGGGGCGCTGAGGCGCGGCCTTATCCGGCGGCGCGCAGTTCCGGCAGCGCTTCCGCGCTCCACACCCGGACATGCGCGTCGATGGCCAACGCCTCATCGACATCGGCCGGCGCGGTCCGGTACGGGCCGGCGAAATGCGCACAGGCGCGCTCGACCAGATCACTGATCCCGTAGAAGCCGATACGCCCGGCGATGAACGCCGCGACCGCGATCTCGTTGGCGGCGTTCATCACGGTCGGCGCGGCGCCGCCTGCAGCGAGCGCCGCCCGGGCGATCCGCAGGCACGGGAAGCGCTCCTCGTCCGCAGCCTCGAAAGTGAGGGAGCCGAGCTTCACGAGGTCGAGGGGGCGCCCGCGCTCGATGGTCAGCCGGTCGCCGAGGCCGAGGCAGTGCGAGATCGGCACCCGCATGTCGGGCAGCGCCAATTCGGCGGTCACGGCGCCGTCGAGCCAGTAGACCATCCCGTGGATCACCGATTGCGGATGCACCACGACGTCGAGGCGCTCGGGCTCGATGCCGAACAGGTGGTGTGCCTCGATCAGCTCGAGGCCCTTGTTCATCAGGCTCGCCGAATCGATGTTGATCTTCATGCCCATCGACCAGGTCGGGTGGGCGGCGGCCTCCGTGGCGGAGGCGGCGGCGATGCGCTCGCGGGTCCAGGTGCGGAACGGGCCACCGGAGGCCGTGATCATCATGGTGCGCACGTCGGCGAGCGGACGCCCGGCCAGCGCCTGGCTCAGGGCATCGTGCTCGGAATCCATCGGCAGGATGGTGGCGCCGTAGCGTGCGGCGTCGCGCATGAAGGCGTCGCCGGCGCAGACGAGGCTCTCCTTGTTGGCGAGGGCGACCGTGCGCCCGAGGCGGAGCGCCGCGTGGGTGGATTTGAGGCCCGCGGCCCCGCTCACCGCCGCCACCACGATATCGGCGTCCCGGGCGACCGCCTCCATGACGGCGCCCTCCCCCGCCCCGTTGGGGATCCCGGAGCCCGAGAGGGCCTCGGCGAGCGCAGGGCCGGCGGATTCATCGGCGAGCGCCGCGAAGGACGCGTTCAGCTCCCGCGCCATCTTGGCCAGGGCGACGGGATCCCTGCCGCCCACCAGGGCGCCGACCCGGAAGCGGTCGGCGTGCTGGGCAAGCAGATCGGCGGTGGAGCGGCCGATCGAGCCGGTGGCGCCGAAGACGGTGACGATCTGGGTCACGGATTCAACTCCCTCATCGTCACGTGATCAGACCGACCCCGCGCAGGGCGAGATAGACGGCAGCCAACACGGCCACTGCAAAGAATCCGTCGAGCCGGTCCATGACGCCGCCATGGCCCGGGATGATCTTTCCGGAATCCTTCACGCCGTAGCGGCGCTTGAGGCCGGACTCCAGGAGATCGCCAGCTTGGCTCAGGATTGAGGCCACGGCGCTCACACCTGCGACCACCGGAAGGGAAGCGGCGCTGGGCAGCGTCATCCCGGCGAGGTCGGCCACCACCGGCACCAGGGTTCCCGCCGCAACGCCACCGATCAGGCCGCCGACGGCGCCGGACCATGTCTTGTTGGGCGAGACCCGGGGCATCAGCTTCGGGCCGCCGATCTTCCGGCCTGCGAAGTAGGCAGCGATGTCGGTGGACCAGACCACCGCGAACATCCAGGCCGGTCCGACGAGCCCGATCGCGGGATCGTCGCGCAACGCCACCGGCACCGCCGCGACGGCTCCGGCGCCGAGCACGCCGATGAACGCGCGCGTCCGGCCCCATCCGGTCCGCGCCACCGTGGCACAGGCCGCGGCGCCGAGAATCAGAACCGCAAGGCAGGCCGGTGCCGGAGCCCCGCCGCGTTGGCACAGCAACAGGGCACCGAGCGTCGCCGCACCGAGCGCGATCAGTACCTCGCGCGGCTCGGTCCGGCTCATGGCCATCCACTCGGCGAAGCCGACGATGCCGGCCGCGAGCCAGATGCCCGCGAAGGGCCAGCCGCCATAGACCAGCCCCGCCAGCACGCCGGCCCCAAGCACGAGGCCCGAGGCAACGCGCAGCCACAGCTCGCGTCGGCCCTTGCGAGAAGCCTGGGAGGGCGCAGCCGGTGCGGTTGCGGAGGTCACGAAAGTCTCGGCCGGCGGCCTTAGACCTGCATGATCTCCTTCTCCTTGGATGCCAGCACGCCGTCGATGTCGGCGATGAACTGGTCGGTCGCCTTCTGCACGTCGGCGGCCTGCCGCTTCTCGTCGTCCTCCGAGATCGCGCTGTCCTTCAGGAGCTTTTTGAGATGGTCGAGGCCGTCCCGGCGGACGTGGCGCACGGCGACGCGGGCCTCCTCGGTGTACTTGTGGGCGACCTTGACCATCTCCTTGCGCCGCTGCTCGTTCATCTCGGGGATGCGGAGCCGGATGGTCTGTCCCTCGGTCTGCGGGTTGAGACCGAGGTCGGATTCGCGGATCGCCTTCTCGACGGCGGTGACCATGCTGCGGTCCCAGACGGAGATCGACAGGAGCCGCGGCTCCGGCACGCTCACCGTGGCGACCTGGGCCATCGGCATCGCCGAGCCGTAGGCATCCACCTGGATCGGGTCGAGGATCGAGGGCGTGGCGCGCCCGGTGCGCAGCGAGCCGAGATCCTTCGAGAGCGCGGCGACGGCGCCCTGCATCCGGCGCTTGATGTCGTTGAGGTCGAATTCCGGTGTGGCCATGAGAATCGTCCCGAGACGTCTGACGTGGTCTTCTCGCCCGGCGCGGGCAGTCGCGGCCTCAATGGACGAATTTTTTCAGGGCCGCAAACGATTGCGGCCCCATCGCGGCCGCGGCGTCAGGGCGCGACCAGCGTCGAGGGTGCGTCGCCCGACAGGATCGCGGCGATCGAGCTCGGCGGGTGAAGCGAGCCGACCACGATCGACAGGCGGCTCTCCCGGGCCAGCGCGAAGGCGGCGGTGTCCATGACCTTCAGGTCGCGGGCAATCGCCTCATCGTGGGTGATGCGGTCGTAGCGGGTGGCGTTCGGGTCGGTCTTCGGATCGGCGGAATAGACGCCATCGACCTGCGTCGCCTTCAGCACCGCGTCGCAACGCAACTCGGCGGCGCGCAGCACGGCGGCAGTGTCGGTGGTGAAATACGGGTTGCCGGTACCCCCGGCCAACACGACCACCTGTCCCTTGTCCAGGTGATGCAAAGCCGGCTGGCGGGCATAGGTCTCGCAGATCGTCGGCATCGATACGGCCGACATGGTCCGCGCCTGGACGCCGGCCGCGTTCAACGCCGTCTCGATCGCGAGCGAGTTCATGACGGTCGCCATCATGCCCAGCGAATCCCCGGTGGCCCGGTCGATCCAGCCGGCCGCGGAGATGCGCGCGCCACGGATCATGTTGCCGCCGCCCACCACGATGGCGACTTCGGCGCCGGCCTCGATGGTGCGGGCGATGTCATCAGCCAAAGCTGCCAGCGTCGGCGGATGCAGCCAGTAGCCGTCCGGTGCGGCGAGCGCCTCCCCTGACAGCTTTACGAGGATACGGCGAAATGGCGTCGTCTCCGGCATCTCGATCCCCGTTCGACCCGCCCCGCGCGAGCCGGGAGGCTTCTACGTCAACCGTGTGAGCGCAGTCGAGGGGCGCACCGCGATCGGACGGGGATCGTCGGACGAAACACCACCGACACGCGACCGACGTGCAGCCCTGGCAAACGGTCTGGAAACGACACCCGGCCCGGAACATCCATGCGCATCGCCCTGGTGATCAACACCGAATCCGGTAGCATCGGCGGCGCGACCCCGGAGGCGATCCGAGAGCGGATCCTTGCGACCGGGATCGAGGCGCTGGGCGAGGCCGACCGGGGCGGCTCCCTCCCGGCGCGCATCGCGGCGGCGGTGGCCGAGCCGGGGATCGACGCGGTGGTGGTGGCAGGTGGCGACGGCACGGTCGCCTGCGCGGCTGCCGCCCTGGTCGGGCGCGGGACGCCGCTCGGCATCCTCCCGCTCGGAACCATGAATCTGCTGGCGAAGGATCTCGGCCTGCCGCTCGATCTCGATGGCGCCATCGCCAATCTCGCGCAGGGCGTGCCGCGCCGGATCGATGTCGGCGACGTGAACGGCCGGGTCTTCGTGATCAATTCCGTGCTCGGCATGGCCGCGCGGGTCGCCCGCCACCGGGAGGCCCATCGCACGCGCCGGGCCATACGCACCCTGCTGCGCTGGGCGCTCGGCCTGCTGCGCCACCTCGGCCGCTATCCGCGCCTCACGGTGACCGGCCTGATCGATGGGACGGCGTGGCGTCTGCGAGGACGGCTGATGGCGGTGGTCGTGGGCGACTACGTCGAGCAGCCGGGACAGATGCTCGTGCGGGCGCCGGTCGATGCCGGGCAGCTCACGCTCTACGTCCTGACCAACCTCTCGGTGTGGCGCAGCCTGCGCCTCGCCGTCGGAGTCGCCCTCGGCGACTGGCGCCGGCTGCCCGACGTAGAGCGGCTGCCGGTCGGCGACCTCAGCATCGCGTCGCGCCGCCAGGCGCTGCTGGTGATGAATGACGGCGAGGTTCTTTTGATCCCCACGCCCCTGCACTACCGCATCCGGCGGCACGCGCTGACCGTGATCGTGCCGCGCTCGGAGTCAGGCCAGCGCTTCACAGGCGGGAGCCTGGACGCATGAGGCGGATCAGCCACATCTCCGACCTCCATTTCGGCCGCACCGACCCGGCCGTCGTCGCGGCGCTCATCGCCGCGTTGAACGCGGACGCGTCGGACCTGATCATCGTCTCGGGCGACTTCACCATGGCGGCGCGCCCGGCCGAGTTCGGGCAGGCCCGCGCCTTCCTGAACCGCCTGTCGCCGCCCTGGATCGGCGTGCCCGGCAACCACGACATCTCGCCCTACGACCTGCTGCAGCGGTTCGCGCGGCCCTTCGCGCGCTACCGGCACGCCATCGCGCAGGAGACAGAGCCGTGTTTCACGGATTCGGAGATCGGGGTGGTTTGCCTGAACACGGTGCGGCGCTGGGCGCCGGAGCCGGACTGGTCGCACGGGATAATCCGGCGCAGCCAGATCGCCCGGACCGAGGCACGCCTCGCGGCCATGCCGGAGCACCTGTTCAAGATCGTGGTGGGCCACCACCCGTTCAGGCCGCCGCCCTGGGACGAGGAGGCCCGATTGGTCGGGCACGCCGACTTGGCGCTGGCCACGTTTCGCAGGTGCGGTGTCGGCCTGACGCTGGCCGGCCACCTGCACCGGCACTATGCGCGCTTTGATCTGGACGACGATACCGCCGCGGAAGCGATCGATCGCGGTGTGATGCGCGGTGGCCGGGGACGGCTGCTGGCCGTCCAAGCCGGCTCGGCGACGTCGACGCGCCTGCGCGGGAACGAGCCCAACGCCTACAACCGCATCACCATTGCAGATGGCTGCGCCACCGTTGCGGTTCGGATCTGGGATGGCAGAGCGTGGGTCGATGCGGCGCCGGCGTGATGGGAGACCACTACGCCGGCGCAAATTCTCAGCTGCCGGTCAGCACGCCGACGGCGCCGACGACGGTCATCACGAGACCGGACGCGAAGACGCCGATCATCAGGTAGGAGAAGGGTTTCAAAGACATGCGGCGACAGTACTGCGCTTCTGCGAGATAGCGTGTGCGCCGCAACACGGGACAGACGATCACCCCCTGCCCGATCACGCCCCCCGCGTGGCGAGGGCATCGACCACGGCTTCCGGGTGACGATGGATCGTCCAGAGCAGGGCCAGGGCGGTCGCGTTCGGCTTTGACTTGCCCTGCTCCCAGTTCTTGACCGTCGCCTCTTCCAATCCGAACCGGAGTGCGAACTGGGCCTGCGAGAGATGCAGGGCTTCCCGCACGCTTCGCACCGAGATCGCATCCGGCCCATGCTTGCGGACCTCGATGCCCAGCCCCTTCAACTCGGATCGCAGGCGCTCGAGGCTCTCGACCTTGGGCACCACGACATACGCTTCCCCCGTATCGAACAGCTCCGTCATGACGGCGCGGGCAGCCTTCACGGGAAGATGCCTACGGACGAGGGCGCGGGCGGCTTCAATTGTGTCGAGGTCCGTGCCCGCCAGACGCCTGAGACCGAGACGCTCTGCCGAGCCTTCGCGGACGGGAGGCTCGTCCCGGATTTGCACCCGTTGTCCGAACGCCGCCAACAATGCGGATCTCGTCGACATCCAGCGCCTCCATGACCCCCCGGGCGATATCCCGAAGCACGACCGGCCCCTATCTCGTCATGGGATCGCCGCCGATATGCAGGCCGACCAACCCGAGGAAGCGCCCCGTGAGCGTCACCTCGGCCATCACATCGAGCGTACCCCATGGCGTCTGCAATGCGACCGTGAAGATCGGATCGTCGCTGTTGGCATGATCGACGACGATCGTGACCGCGCAAACCGCCAAGCGCCAATCCTATAAGCAACCTGCTTATAAGATGCAGGCGATGGCACCCGGGTCAAGGGCTGTCCTCTCCTCGACGTCCGAACCGCCCGCAATCCCGGCTCAAGATACGCCAAGGCCGGCTTCGCGCGCCTCGCCGGGGCCGCCGACAAAAGAAAACCCCGCCCGGCTTGCGCCGGACGGGGCGTCGAAATCATCGAACCGCGCGGTCCGAAAAAATCAGGCGCGACCGGCCTGCTGAGCCACCTCGGTGGCGAAGTCCGGCCCGTCTTCCTTCTCGATGCCCTCGCCCAGCGCGTAGCGCACGAAGGCCGTGAGCGTCACCGGGCCGCCGACCTTGGTGCCGGCCTCCTTGAGAACCTGGCTCACCGTCTTCGAGCCGTCATGCACGAAGGGCTGATCCAGGAGGGTGACCTCCTTGTAGTAGCTCTTCAGGCCGCTCTCGATGATCTTGGCCATCACGTGGTCCGGCTTGCCGGCGTTCTTCTCGCGCAGGATGTTCGACTCGCGCTCCACCGTGGCGGCATCGACGCCCGAGGCGTCGAGCGCCACCGGGTTGGTCGCCGCGACATGCATGGCGATCTGGCGGCCGAGCGCCGACAGCGCCTCGACGTCGCCCTCGGACTCGAGCGCCACGAGCACGCCGATCTTGCCGAGGCCCTCGGAGATCTGGTTGTGCACGTAGGAGGCGATGACGCCCTTGTTGACCTCGAGCTTGGCGACCCGGCGCAGGTTCATGTTCTCGCCGATGGTGGCGATCAGGGCCTGCAGCTTCTCGGAGACCGTCTCGGTGGCGCCCGGGAAGTGAGCGCTCTGGAGGCCCTCCAGCGTGCCATCGGTGTTGAGCGCGATCTTGGCGGCCTCGCGGACGAAGCCCTGGAAGGCGTCGTTGCGGGCGACGAAGTCGGTCTCGGAATTGACCTCGACGATCGCGGCATGGTGGCCGGCGGACTCGACGGCGACCAAGCCCTCGGCGGCGACGCGGCCGGCCTTCTTGGCGGCCTTGGCGAGACCCTTCTTGCGCAGCCAGTCGACCGCGGCCTCGATGTCCCCCTGCGTCTCGTTGAGCGCGCCCTTGCAATCCATCATGCCGGCGCCGGTCGTCTCCCGGAGCTCCTTCACCATCGCGGCGGTGATGTTGGCCATGGCGGTCCCTTTCGTGTGGTCTGGATGAGAGAGGCCCGGCGCGCGGGTGAGCGGCCGGGCCCGGTATGGCTGGAACCGCGACAGCCCGATGACGGGCCGCCGCGAAATCCCGATGGATCAGGCCGCCGCAGCAGCCTCGACGAAGCCGCGGGCTTGCGAGACCCACGAATCGCGATCGATGCGGCCGTTGAGCTTCAGGTCGGCATCGACCTTGGCGACGTCCTCGGCGTTCATCGCGGCGATCTGCCAGTAATGGTAGATGCCGGCATCGTTGAGCTTCTGCACGATCTGCGGGCCGGCGCCGTTGAGCTTGGTCAGGTCGTCCGGCGCGCCGCGCGGGGCGGCGAGCAGCTCGAAATGCTCGGTCGACTCGGCGAGCATCGCCACGTCGGCCGGATCGAGAGCGTCGGACTCGACCGTGACGGCCGCGTCGTCGTTGGCCGGCAGCTCTTCGGCCATCGGCTCCTCGGAGGCGCCGAGATCCATGCCCGACGAGCCCTGTGCGCGCGAGATGCCGTCGATTGCGGCCTTGGCGATCAGGTCGCAGTAGAGCGCAATGGCGCGGCCGGCGTCGTCGTTGGCCGGGACGATGTAGCTGATGCCGTCCGGGTTGCAGTTGGTGTCGACAATGGCGGCCACCGGGATCCCGAGGCGGTTCGCCTCCTTGATCGCCAGCTGCTCCTTGTTGGTGTCGATCACGAACAGCAGGTCGGGGACGCCGCCCATGTCCTTGATGCCGCCGAGGGCCTTCTCAAGCTTCTCCTTCTCACGGGAGAGCATCAGGCGCTCCTTCTTGGTCAGGCCGGGGCCGCCGGTCTCCAGCGTCTCGGTGACCTTCCGCAGGCGCGAGATCGAGCCCGAAATGGTCTTCCAGTTGGTGAGCATGCCGCCCAGCCAGCGGGAGTTGACGTAGTACTGGGCCGAGCGCTTGGCCGCCTCGGCGATCGTGTCGGCCGCCTGGCGCTTGGTGCCGACGAACAGCACACGGCCGCCCTTGGCGACGGTGTCGCTCACAACCTGCAGCGCCTGGTGGAGTGCCGGCACGGTCTGGGCAAGGTCGATGATGTGGATGTTGTTGCGCGTGCCGAAGATGTACGGCTGCATCTTCGGGTTCCAGCGGTGCGACTGGTGACCGAAATGGGCGCCCGCCTCAAGGAGCTGACGCATAGAGAAATCGACGGCCATATCTGTGTACTCTCCGGTTGGATCCGCCGCGGAGGGATGCAGCCGCCCGACGCAGTCGAACGACCACCGGAAACGCCTCATTCAGGCATGAGGCCGGCTCCGCGTGTGGGATGGGCGGGCCCATAGCAGAGTGCGGGGTTCGCGGCAAGAAGCGCCTCAAGCCGATCGGCGATAATGGATCGCTCGCGTGATGCTTCGGCTGCAGCCCGGATCACCCGCCCGCGAACACAGCTGCCACGTCGGGCGCCATCATGATCCGATAAGCCCCGGCCGCCAGATCCGCCGGCAGGTCCAGCCCGCCGACCCGGTCCCGGTGCAGGGCCGTCACGTGGTTGCCCACGGCGGCGAACATCCGGCGGACCTGATGGTATCGGCCCTCGGTCAAGGTGACCGCGCAGTGGGTGGCATCCTCGACCGCGAGCGCCACCGGGAGCAGGGGCCGCTCCTCGCCTTCCAGCATCAGCGTGCCGGAGGCGAAGACCGCTGTCTCGCTGCCGGTCAGGGGACGGTCGAGGGTCACGCGGTAGCGCTTCGCCACATTGGCCTTCGGACTGATGATCCGGTGCAGCAGCGCGCCGTCGTCGGTAAGCAGCAGCAGGCCGGAGGTCTCCTTGTCGAGGCGGCCCACGGTGGAGAGCGGCGGGTCGCGGCGGCGCCAGCGCTCCGGCAGCAGCCCGTAGACCAGCGGACCTGCCTCCTTATGCGAGCAGGTCACGCCCAGCGGCTTGTGCAGCATCAGGCAGAGGCCTGGGAGCGGATCGAGGGCTTCGCCGTCGATCACCAGCCGATCCGGCAGGTCGGGATCCAGGGCGATTCGGTCCCCCGCATCGGCCCATTCCACACCGTCGAGGCGGATCGCGCCGGTGCGGGCCAGATTCTGGATCTCCCGGCGCGAGCCGTAGCCCAGATTGGCGAGCAGCTTGTCCAAGCGGACCGCCTTCGCGCTCACCGGCGCGCCTCGTAGACCCGGTAGCCATTCGCCTGGACGGTCACGGCAACGCTGCGGAACGCCGCCTGAAGCGTCGCCTCGTAGGGCAGGTGTGCGTTGGCCACGAGCCACAAGGTACCGCCGGGCCGCAGCACCTCGGCGGCCCGGGCCACGAAGGCCCGGCCGAGCGCCTGATCCTCGGCGCCCCCCTCGTGGAACGGCGGGTTCATCACGACGAAGTCGAGCTTGCTGGGCACGAGCCCGGGCGTGCGGATATCGGCCCAGAGGATCGTCGCCCGCGGGTCGGCGACGTTGCGGCGGGCCATCTCGACGGCGCGCCGGTCGATCTCCACCAGAGTCATAGCGGTCACGGCTTCCGAGGCGAGGGCCGCCCGGGCCAGGATCCCGAGGCCGCAACCGAGATCGGCGCCCCGACCCTTCAACGCCGGCAGGTTCGCCAGGAGCAGGGCCGTACCGGGATCGAGCCGGTCCCAGGAGAAGATGCCGGGCTGCGTGCACAGGGCGAGGTTGTCGACATGGCGGGGGCTGCCCTCGTCGATCGCCTCGGCGATGCCGGCCGGCTCGGGTGGCCGGTCGGTGCGGCAGATCCGGTGGTGCCGGCGCGGCTGGTCGGCGGCAGCGCACCCGAAGGTGGTGAGTTCCTTGGCCAGCCGGGTTCCGCCCCGATCCTTGGGCGCCAGGGCGATCATCCGGCCGCCCGGCCCCAGCGCCCGGAGCACCTGCGCAAGCACGTAGCGCCGCTCCACCGTTCCGGGCGGGGCGAGGACCGTGGCGGTGTCGAGGCTGTTCTCGGACAGATCCTCGAGCCGCGCGGCACCGGGAATCAACGGGGAAACCTGGACGGCATCGCCGGGGATCTCGGCGAGATCCATCGGCGGCAGGCCGTAGACGGCATGTCGCATGAATGATTCGGGCGTTGGAGAGCTGGCCCCGGAACGCAATTCCGCGACGGTGCGGGGAAAACCCGCGCCCGACTCGGATCATCCGGGGGAACGTCCCGGTTTATACCGGATTGGAGCCGGAAGCCCAGTCTCCCCGATCGACGCGGCCCGGATCGGGGATCATCCCCGGGGGAATTCGAGACCCATTTCGCGGTAGCGGGCCGGGTCGTCGGCCCAGTTCTCCCGCACCTTCACGTGCAGGAACAGGTGGACCTTCGCGTCGGCCGCCTCGGAGATCCCGATCCGGGCCGCCTGCCCGATCGCCTTGATGGTCTGACCGCCCTTGCCGAGCACGATCGAGCGCTGGCTCTCGCGCTCCACGAAGATCGTCTGCTCGATCCGCACCGACCCGTCGGACCGGACCTGCCACTGATCGGTCTCGACCGTGGAGCGATAGGGCAGTTCCTCGTGCAGCCGATCGTAGATCTTTTCCCGGGTGATCTCGGCGGCCAGCATGCGGAGCGGCGCGTCCGAGACCTGATCCTCCGGGTAGAGCCACGGCCCCGCCGGCATCCGGGCGGCGAGCGCCCGCCGGAGATCCTGCACGCCGCTGCCGTTCAGCGCCGAGATCATGAAAGTCGCGGCGAAGGGTGCGGCGGCGTTGAGCTTGGCCGCGAGATCGAGCAGCCGCTCCCGCGCGATCAGGTCGATCTTGTTGAGGATCAGCAGCTTGTCGCGCTTCACGCCGTCGAGGCGGCCGAGCACGGCCTCGACCTCCTCGTCGACACCCTTGCGGGCATCCACCAGCAGGCAGACGGCGTCCGCGTCCGCGGCGCCGCTCCAAGCCGAATGGACCATCGCCCGGTCGAGCCGACGCTTCGGCGCGAAGATGCCGGGCGTGTCGACCAGAACGACCTGCGCGGAGCCTTCGATGAAGATGCCGCGCACCAGCGCCCGCGTGGTCTGCACCTTGCGCGAGACGATGGAGACCTTCGTGCCGACGAGGTTGTTCAGCAGCGTCGACTTGCCGGCATTCGGCACGCCGATCAGCGCGACGAAGCCCGCCCGGGCGTCGGCCGGCGTGCCCGGGAGCGCCGAGACGGCGTTGGCGGGCCCCTGGTTCGAAGCGTCGTCCTGATCGTGCTCGGTCATGCTGTCTCCGTCGGCCCCGCCGCCGCCGGCAGGGCTCCGATCCCCTCCCGCTCCAACAGCGCCTGCGCGGCCGCCTGCTCGGCGATCCGCTTGGATGTGCCCTCGCCGAGCCCCGGCGCAAGGCCCTCGACCTCAACCGCGATGCGGAATCGCGGCGCGTGGTCCGGGCCGGTACGCTCAACCACCGCGTAGGTGGGGATCGGCAGGCTCCGGCCCATGGCCCATTCCTGCAGGGCGGATTTGGCGTCGCGACCCCGTGCCGCCGCATCCGGCTCGCTCGGATGGAAATGCGCCTCGACCACCGCCCGGGCGGCATCGAACCCAGCATCGAGATAGATGGCGCCGAGGATCGCCTCGCACACGTCGGCCAGGATGGTCTGGTTGCGCCGTCCCCCACCCATGACCTCGCCCTGTCCGAGGATCAGGTACGGCCCGACATCCCAGGCGGCGGCCACGACCGCGCAGGTCTCCCGCCGCACGAGCGCCGCGAGGCGTCGCGACAGGTCACCCTCGTCGGCATCCGGAAACGCGGCGTAGAGCCGGTCCGCGACCGCAAGGCCGAGCACGCGGTCGCCGAGGAACTCGAGGCGCTGGTAGCTGCCGCCGCGTCCGGCGGCCTTGCTGGTATGGGTCAGCGCGCGGGTGAGCAGGCTCTGATCGGCGAAACTGTGACCGATCCGCGCCTCAAGCTCGCTTAGCGGCGGTCGCGGCTTGTGGGCGCGCCGGGTCCGCGCCGAGATCCGGGGCTGGGCCGCCTCGTCCAAGTCCGCACCGATCAATGGATCGTCGAGAACAGGCGCGACCAGCGGACATGGGCCGGCCAGTTCCAGACCTGCCACGCCGGCGTGCCCTCGTCGATCGAGAAGAAGATCATCTCGGCCCGGCCCACGAAATTGGCGAAGGGCACGTAGCCGACATTGGCGAGATCGCGCGAATCGGTGGAGTTGTCGCGGTTGTCGCCCATCATGAAGAAGTGGCCGGCCGGGACCGTATAGAGTTCGGTCTTGTCCCAGAAGCCGTTGTCGCCGTCGCGCTCGATCACATTATGGACCACGCCGTTGGGCAGGGTTTCCAGGTATTGCGGCACCTTGGTCGCCTGTCCGTAGGGATCGGTCGTCTCGTAGTCGGAGATCCGCTCGCGCTTGACCGCCTTGCCGTTGATGTTGAGCACGCCATCGATCATCTGAATCTTGTCGCCCGGCAGGCCGATCACGCGCTTGATGTAATCGGTGGAATTGTCCTTCGGCAGCTTGAACACCGCAATGTCGCCACGCTTCGGCTCGGCGGCCCAGATCCGGCCATCGGCCTGGACCGGAATGTATTCCGAGAGCGGCAGCGAGTACTTGGAGTAGCCGTAAGAGTATTTTGAAACGAACAGATAATCGCCGATCAGCAGGGTCGGCACCAGCGAGCCGGACGGGATGTTGAACGGCTGAAACAGCAGCGTCCGCACCACGAGGGCGATGAGCAGCGCCTGGATGCCGACCTTCAGGGTCTCGCGGATGCTGGCCCAGGTGCCGGTTTCGGCGGGCTTCCTGAGCGGCTTGCCGTCGTAATCCACGCGCACGTTCCGTCTTCGGTTGAAATTGCGTCGTCTGCCGCCTGCGGAGGCGGCGCGGTCAGCGGTTGTCCCGAGGAATACGCCGCAATCGTGTCCGCCGTGAGCGGCGGGTCTAGACCAAGCGCGATCCCCCCGCAACGCACGAAGGGGGCCGGCTAATCCGCGCTCTGATCCGCGCTCTCGTCAGGCGGCATTCGCGGCCGGCAGCGCCTCGATGATCACGAAGGCTTGTGCCAGGGGTGGATCGTCGGTCAGGCTGACGTGAAGGTGGGCCGCATGGCCCGGCGGCAGCAACTCCGTGAGTCGCTCTGCGGCCCCTCCGGTGAGGTGCAGGGTCGGCTGGCCAGAGGGGAGGTTCACCACCTCCATGTCGCGCCAGAACACACCGCCGCTGAGGCCTGTGCCGAGCGCCTTGGCGCAGGCCTCCTTAGCAGCAAAGCGCCGGGCATATCCCTCGGCGCGGGCGGCGCGCGCGTCGCAGCGGGCCCGTTCCCCGTCTGTGAAGACGCGATGGGTGAACCGCGCGCCGTGGCGCTCCAAGGTCCGGGCGATCCGGCGAATGTCGCAGAGGTCCGATCCGATCCCGATGATCATGAGGACCGGGCCCGATCCATGGCGGCCCGCATGTCCCGCACGGCCTGAGCGAGCCCTGCGAAGATCGCGTCGGCAATCAGGGAATGGCCGATGTTGAGCTCCCGGATCTGTGGGAGAGCCGCGACGGGACCGACGCTGCCGAGGGTGAGGCCGTGGCCGGCATGGATCTCAAGCCCCAGGCCGGCGCCGTGCTCGGCGGCGCGCCGGATCCGGGCCAGCTCGTGCGCGGTCCGCGCCGCATCGTCGTCCAGGGCGGCCTCACAGTAGCTGCCGGTATGCAGCTCGACCACCGGTGCGCCGAGGGCCCGGGCGGCCTCCATCACCGCCGGTTCCGGTTCCACGAACAGCGACACCCGGATACCGGCTTCCGACAGCGCCCTGATGCGTGGGGCGAGGTGGTCGCGACCGCGGATGATGTCGAGGCCCCCCTCGGTGGTGCGTTCCTCGCGCTTCTCCGGAACGAGGCAGGCGGCGTGCGGTCGGGTGCTCAGCGCGATCGCCACCATCTCGTCGGTCGCCGCCATCTCGAAGTTGAGCGGAACGGACAGGCCACGCTTGAGCGCCGCGATGTCGCTGTCGCGGATATGGCGCCGGTCCTCGCGCAGGTGCGCGGTGATGCCGTCCGCCCCGGCCTCGACCGCGAGCAACGCGGCCCGCATCGGGTCAGGATAGTCGCCGCCGCGGGCGTTGCGGACGGTGGCGACGTGATCGATGTTGACGCCGAGGCGCAGCTTTTCGGAGGTCATCCGCTGGTTCGTCCCAAGATCGGCGTGATGCGCCGGGCTTCTGGCCGCGATATGCTGGCGTGCTGACGTTCCGGCAAGCCGGCGTAACGGATGTTGCGCCGCGCGCCGGCTCTATTCGCGAACCACTCCGGCTTGCCATCCCAGCAAAAACCGACTATGCGCCGCCCCTCGCGTTCGCTCCGGCCGGGGGCTGAACGGACGGTGCCGCTTGCGGCATAGGGCTCGTCAAGATCCCGTCGTCCGGTGTCTCCGCCTTCGATCAACCGCTCGGGCCTGAAAATCGGCTCGAAGGGCTTGGCGCCGGGCGATTCGCGATCTGAACCGGCCCGAACCACCCGCCTCCGGGCGGCCGGGCTCCTTTTGACGACGAAAGGCCCGACAATGCCTCTCTACGAGCATGTGCTCTTGGCCCGCCAGGACGTGACGTCCCAGCAGGTCGAGACGATGATCGACACCTACAAGGGTGTGATCGAGCAGAACGGTGGCCGTCTCGAGAAGATCGAGATGTGGGGCGTGAAATCCCTCGCCTATCGGATCAAGAAGAACCGCAAGGCGCATTTCGCGCTGCTGAACATCGACGCCCCGCCGGCCGCGATTGCCGAGATGGAGCGCCAGATGCAGATCTCCGAGGACGTCCTGCGCTTCATGACCGTCCGGGTCGAGGAGCTCGACCAGGAGCCGTCCGCCATGATGCAAAAGCGCGACCGCGACGACCGCAAGGATCGCGAGCGCGGCCGTCGTCGTGACGACGAGGGCTTCGGCGGTGGTGGCGGCTTCGGCGGCGACCGGGGTGACCGCGGCGATCGTGGTGATCGCGGCGAGCGCAGCTTCGGCGGGGAGGGCTAACCCATGGCATTCGGTGCTGGTGCTGGTGCTGGTGCGGGCGGTGGACGCCGCCCCTTCTTCCGTCGTCGCAAGACCTGCCCGTTCTCCGGCGCGAACGCGCCGAAGATCGACTACAAGGACGTGAAGCTCCTGTCCCGCTATGTGTCCGAGCGCGGCAAGATCGTGCCGTCGCGGATCACCGCGGTCTCGGCCAAGAAGCAGCGTGAGCTCGCTCAGGCGATCAAGCGCGCCCGCTTCCTCGGCCTGCTGCCCTACGTGATCAAGTAAATCACGGATCACCCACCGGCCCGGCATCTGCCCGGGCCGGTCCTCGCAGAGGGCGGCCCTGGTCGCCCGATCGTTGGGGCGCGGAGTCGCCTCTAACCCTGCCGCAGCGGCAGTGGGACAGCGGAATCCATGGTACAGCAAATCGGCATCGGTATCGGCGCTGGGCTCGTCTCGGCACTCCTGTTCGGGGTGCTTCTGAAGGCGACGCCGCTCGCGATCCTGCTCTATCTCGTGGCGCCGCTGCCGATCCTGATCGTCGGCCTCGGCTGGAGCCACAAGGTCGCCTTGACTGCGGCGGCGGCGGGCAGCCTTGCCCTCGCCCTGGTGATCGCGCCCTTCATGGGTCTGGCCTTCGGCGCCTACATCGCCCTTCCCGCTTGGTGGCTCGCCTACCTGACGCTCCTCGGGCGCGAAACGGCCCGCGGCCTCGAATGGTATCCCACCGGCCGCCTGCTCGGATGGATCGCCGCCACGGCGGCTCTGGCTTTTATCGCCATCGCGGTCCTGTCCTCGCCGAACCACGCCGCCTTCGATCGGCAATTGCGCAGCCTCGCCCAAACGCTGGTGCAGGCCCGCATGCCCGCCACCCGCACGGCCGAGCAGGGCCGCCGGGCCGAGGCGCCACCGGCCGAGACCGACCGGTCCGGCCAGGATGCGGGCGCCGACACCGATACGCAGACCCCGGCCGAAACCGATGACGCCGACGTCACGCGGACCGAGATGGCCGACGCCCTGGCGCGCGTGGTGCCGGCCTTCGCGGCCAACGGGCTGGCGCTGCTGCTCGCCTTCTATCTCTGGGCCTCGGCCCGGATCGTGAAGATCTCCGGCCGTCTGCCGCGGCCCTGGCCGGATCTTCCGTCGACCACCATGCCGCGGATCACGCTCGCCGCCCTCGGCGCTGCACTGCTGATGTGCCTCGGCCCCGGCTATGTCGGCGTGCTCGGCGTCGCCCTGGTGGGGGGGTTCAGCGCGGCCTTCGCGCTGCAGGGCCTCGCCGCCTTCCACGACC
Organism: Methylobacterium sp. GC_Met_2; assembly: GCF_026540795.1. NCBI lineage: Bacteria > Pseudomonadati > Pseudomonadota > Alphaproteobacteria > Hyphomicrobiales > Methylobacteriaceae > Methylobacterium > Methylobacterium sp. GC_Met_2. Next base: position 50,756 of record NZ_JALNUM010000012.1, on the reverse strand, counting down.
GCTCCCGCGGCCGGCCCGGGCGCACCCTGATGCTGTTCGGGCTGTACCTGATCCTGTTCGTGACGCAGGGCATCGCCCTCGTCGCCCTCACCCTGTTCGGCCTCGCCGACACAGCCCTCGACCGCCGGCGTTCCCAGGATCGCCCGAGGAACAACCCGGCGCCGTGAGACCCCGGCCCGCGTGGCCGACCATCTGAAGGAGAAAGACCATGGAAGTGATCCTGCTCGAGCGCGTGGCCAAGCTGGGCCAGATGGGCGAGACCGTGAATGTCCGCCCGGGCTTCGCCCGCAACTTCCTGCTCGCCCGCGGCAAGGCCCTGCGTGCGACGGAAAACAACAAGAAGCACTTCGAGGCCCAGCGCGCCCAGCTCGAGGCCCGCAACCTCGACCGCAAGAAGGACGCCGAGGCTGTGGCCGAGAAGCTGAACGGCCAGAGCTTCGTCCTGATCCGCCAGTCGGGTGAGACCGGCGTGCTCTACGGCTCGGTCTCGACCCGCGACCTCGCCGATGTCGTCGCGAAGGACGGCTTCACGGTGGATCGCGGCCAGTTCACCCTGAACCAGCCGATCAAGACGCTCGGCCTGCACAAGGTCCCGGTGGTGCTGCACCCCGAGGTCGAGGTTGAGGTCACCGTCAACGTCGCCCGCAGCCCCGAGGAGGCCGAGCGTCAGGCCCGCGGCGAGTCCGTGACCGAGCGCGAGGCATTCAACCTCGACGATCTCGGCCTCGAAGTCGGCGCGGCGCTGGCCGATGCCGGCGAGGGCGCCGACGACCGCGGCTGATCCGCTTCGCAATGCCGCTCGATCCGGGCCCGCCCGGATCGAGCATCTTCAGGGGGACGGGCTGGCGCCGCACGGCGCTGCCGTCCCCCTTCTGTTGACGACGGCACGCGCAGGCAGGACACGGGTCAAAAGCCTACTTCTGGGGAAGCGCCCGGTGCCCGACACACTGCCTGACGATCGCCATCCGCCCGCGCGGTTCAACGCGGCCCGGTACTGCCTCGCCGAGAACGCGCGGCTGCACCCCGACAAGACCGCCCTTGTGATGGTGGGCGACGGCACGGTCGAACGGCTCTCATTCGATGCGGTCGAGCGCGCGGTGCGCGGCATCGCGGCGGGCCTGCTCGGGCTCGGGCTCGCACCGGGCGACCGGGTGATGATCCGGATGGGCAACGAGGCCGATTACGTCCTCGTGCATTTCGGCGCGCTCGCGGCCGGGCTGGTGTCGCTGCCCTCCTCGCCGCAGCTCACGGAGGGCGAGGCGGCGTTCCTGATGGAGAATTCGGGCGCCGCCGCTGTGGTCGTCGGAAGCGGCGGCATCGTCGCGCCGGAGGTCCTAGGCGACAGGCTGCTCCTCGATACCGCGGCGATCGCCGCCTTGAAGGCCGGGCCGCCGCTTCCCGACTACGCCGACACCGCCGCGGACGATCCGGCGATGCTGATCTACACCTCTGGCACGACGAGCCGGCCGAAGGGCGTGCTGCACGCGCACCGCGCCGCCTATGGCCGCCGGCCGATGCTCGCCCACTGGCTCGGCCTCACCGAATCCGACGTGATGCTGCACGCCGGTACCATGAACTGGACCTACACGCTGGGCGTGGGCCTCAGCGATCCGTGGTCGGTGGGCGCCACGGCGGTGCTGTACAACGGCCCGCGCGATCCCGCGGTCTGGCCGCGGCTGATCGCGGACTACGGCGCCACGGTCTTCGCCGCCGTGCCGACCCTCTACCGCCAGATCCTGAAATACGGCGCTCTGGAGGCCCACGACCTGTCGCGCCTGCGCCATGGCTGCACGGCGGGCGAACCGCTCCCGGTGGAACTGCTCGCGGCGTGGCGCGAAGCCACCGGCACGCCCCTCTATGAGGCGCTCGGGATGAGCGAGATCTCGACCTATATCTCCAGTGGCCCCACGATCCCGGTGCGCCCCGGCTCGCCCGGCAAGCCGCAACCCGGGCGGCGCGTGGCGATCCTGCCGACGGAGGGCGAGCCGGTCCCGCTGCCGGCGGGCGAGACCGGACTGCTGGCCGTCCACCGCTCCGAGCCGGCCCTGATGCTGGGCTACTGGAACCGGCCCGAAGAAGAAGCCGAGGTGATGCGCGGCGACTGGTTCGTCGGCGGCGACCTCGCCCGGCTCGATGCCGACGGCTACCTCTGGTTCGAGGGCCGCAACAACGACCTGATGAAGGCGATGGGCTACCGGGTCTCGCCCAACGAGGTGGAGGTGGTGCTGGCCGCCCACCCATCGGTGGCAGAAGTCGGCGTTGCGGAGTTGCCCGTGCGCGCGGATGTCTCAGTCATCTGCGGATTCGTGGTGCTGCAGCCGGATGCAGAGCCCGACGCGGAGGCGCTGCTCGCGTGGTGCGCAGAACGGCTCGCCGCCTACAAGCGCCCGCGGGAGATCCGCTTCCTGCAGTCCCTGCCACGGACGGCCAACGGTAAGGTGCAGCGGAAGCGGCTGGCCGAAGCGGTCGAGTAAGGTGCGCCCTACAGCAGCGTCCCGCGCAGGATCAGCAGCGCCACCGAGAAGTAGATAACGAGCCCGGTGACATCGACCAGCGTCGCCACGAACGGCGCCGAGGCGGTGGCCGGGTCGAATCCGATCCGCTGGAGCAGGAACGGCAGCATCGAACCCGACAGCGACCCGAAGGTCACGATCCCGACGAGCGCCAACCCCACCGTGGCGGCGACCAGCGGCCAGTGCTCGCCGTAATCGTAGAGGCCGAGCTTCTGCCACGCCACGATGCGGATCACCGCGATCACCCCGAGGATCGCGCCGAGTAGCATGCCCGTGGGTAGCTCGCGCAACGCCACCCGCCACCAGTCGCGCAGGCGGATCTGATGGAGGGCCAGCGCCCGGATCAGCAGCGAGGTCGCCTGCGAGCCGGAATTGCCGCCCGAACTCATGATCAGCGGGATGAACAGCGTCAGGACGATCGCCTTCTCCAACTCCCCCTCGAAGCCCTGCATGGCCGAGGCGGTCAGCATCTCCGACAGGAACAGCGCGCAGAGCCAGCCGGCGCGCTTCCGGATCATCGTGAAGAAACCGATATCCATGTAGGGCTCGGGCAGCGCCTCCATGCCGCCGAAGCGCTGCACGTCCTGCGTCTGCTTCTCGATCATCGCGTCGATCATGTCGTCGACGGTGACGATGCCGATCACGTGGCCGACCGCGTCGACCACCGGCAGGGCCAGCAGGTCGTACTTCGAGATCAGCCGGGCCGCTTCCTCGCGGCTCGCGGTCGGCGAGACGGCGAGCGGGCGCCGGCCCGGCGCGACGCTCAGCACGTTGTCGTTCGGATCCCCCGAGATCAGCCGGCGCAGGGGCACCGCCTTGGTCAGCGCGCGGGTGCGCGGATCGAGCACGAAGATCGCGTAGATGGTCTCGCGGGTCTTCTCGACGTGGCGGATATGCTCCAGGGTCTGGCCCACCGTCCAGGTCCCCGGTACGGTGACGAACTCGGTGGTCATCAACGAGCCGACCGTCTCCTCGCCGTAGGCTGAGAGGCGGTCGACGGCGCCGCGGGTCTCGGCGTCGAGACGGGCGCGCAGGTCCGAACGGCCCGGCTCCTCGATCTCGCGGAAGACGTCGGTGACCCGGTCGGCCGACATGCCCGACAGGTAGGCGGCGACGCGGTCGCGGGGCAGCATCTCGATGATGTCGGCGACGCAGTCGAGTTCCGGCTGGTCGAGTACCTCGACGGCCCGCTCGATCGGCAGGCCGAGCAGGATCGCGGCGGCGACTTCGGGGGCTTCGTCGTTGAGCTTTTCGACGATGTCGGGAGCCCGCTCGTCCGAGAGTCGCGCGGCCAGCACGGACGGATCGATGCGCGTGTCGAAGGGGGCGATCTCGTTCATGGCCTCGCCTCGTGGTTACGAGGCGACGCGGCGCCGGTCATCCTGGGTCAGAGCCGTGACCGGGCGGTGCGCCGGTCGCCCCGCGGCCAGGCCTCTCAGCGGCTCAGGCGGGATGACGGAACGGGGCCGGCCACGGCAGGCACGATCGGTCGGGCACGTCGCTTCGCTGGTCGCTGCTGAAGGGGGAGCGCGGCGCCGCCGGAGCGATGTCGTGCGGCTGCGTCGTGCGCCCGCGCACAAATTCCGTCAACCCGTAACCGTTCCAGGGATGCGGGCTTTCAGTCTTCCGCACGCAGGACGCCAGCTGGTGTCGCGCGGCGGCATCAGGGGCGGCCGCCGATCCCTATGAGAAATATAAGTGTTGTGCTCACTTGTATTGCGTCCAAGATATTGCCTATATGGGTTTCACCAACAACGAGGAGAAACGCCATGGCTTGGTCTGCCCCGATCGTGTCCGAGATCTGCGTCGGCATGGAAGTCACCAGCTACGAGTCGGCCGAGATCGACACCTTCAACTGAGCCGATCCCGCGGGGAGCGGAATACGCTCCCGCTGCGCTGGACGCTTCAGTCACCCACACGAAATCCCTTAGGAGGAACACATGGCCTGGACTGCTCCGATCGTTTCCGAGATCTGCGTTGGCATGGAAGTGACCAGCTACGAGTCCGCTGAGATCGACACCTTCAACTAAGATATTGACCGAACAGTTTGGGCGCCGCTTCTCACGAAGCGGCGTTTTTCTTTTGCGCGAGTTCCGAGTTCTCGCCTCCGGCTGTTGAAATCTTGGGATCGTCTCACACGAACCACGGCGGAGCCTCGGGACCCGGCGTCTCAGACGACGAACAACCCGGCGATCGCCGCGCTCGTGAGGTTCGACAGCGTGCCGGCCAGGATCGCCCGCAGCCCGTAGCGGGCGACCTCCGAGCGACGCTCCGGCACGAGGCTCGCAAAGCTCGCGAGCTGGATCGCGATAGACGCGAAGTTCGCGAAACCGCACAGGGCGAAGCACACGATCGCCTGCGAGCGGGCGTCCAGCGTCCCGGCCTTCAGGGTCGGCGATAGGTTGGCGTAGGCCAGGAATTCGTTGAAGGCGAGTTTTTGACCGATCGCGCCGCCGACCAGCGTCGCATTCTCCCACGGTACGCCGAGGAGCCACGCCAGGGGACTCAGCGCCCAGCCGAGCACGCCCTCGAACGAGGCGCCGCGATAGCCCGCCCAGCCGCCGAGGGCGCCAAACAGGCCATCGGCCAGGGCGATCAGCCCCACGAACGCGATCAGCATGGCGCCGACCGAGACGGCCACCATCAGGCCCTTCTGCGTCCCGTCGGCGGCCGCCTCAATGATGTTGGCCGCCCTTGTCTCGGCGAACTCCACCCGGGTGGTGGTGATCCGGGTCGGCTCGGTCGAGGGCACGAGCATCTTGGCGTAGACGAGCCCGCCGGGGATCGCCATCACGGACGCCGCGAGCAGATAGGTCATCGGGACGCCGAGCGCCGCGTAGCCGGCCAGGATCGAGCCGGCGGTGGACGCGGCACCGCTCGACATCACGGCGAACAACTCGGCCCCGGTCAGGACGGCCAGGAACGGGCGCAAGGCCACTGCGATCTCGCTCTGGCCGATCGCGATGGTGATCACTGCCGCGAAGGACTCGATCGGCGACGTGCCGAGGATCCGCCGGAGTCCTGCGCCCAGCCCACGGGCCAGGGCCTGCATCACGCCAAGATGGTAGAGCACCCCGATCAGGGCGGAGACGTAGAGGATCTGCGGCAGCACCCGCAGCGCCAAAATGAAGCCCGAACCGCCGAACAGCTCGAACATCTTCGGTTCGACGAGGCCTCCGAACAGGAAGGCGGTGCCGCGGTCGCCGTAGGAGAGGACGCGTACGACGATATCGGCTGCCGCATTCAGGGCCGCCTGCCCCGCCGGCAGGAACAGGATCAGGGCGCCGAGGCCGACCTGCAGCGCCAGACCGGTGAGCACCACCCGCGGGCGGATCGCCCTCCGGTTCGTGGAGAACAGCACCGCGACGGCCAGCAGCAGCAGCAGGCTGAGGCCGGCATGGATCAGGCGGTCGAGCATCGCATCCTTCAATCATGAGCGATCACCGCCCATGGAAGGTTCGGGCCAGACCGTATCAATCCGGTTGAAGGGCGACGAGATACGGGACGAAGAGATCGCGCACCTGCGCGAAGCCCCAGTCGAGATCGGCCTCCGTCAGGTCGGTGCCGCCCTGAAGGCGATGGCTCATCCAGTGGCTGGAGACGATCCAGGCATTGTCGATCAGTCGCCCAAGGGCCTCCGGTGCGATCCGCAGCCGTCCGGCCGTCGCCGCCGCCTCGAAGACGCCCCGAGCGAGGCTTTGGGTCCGCGCCCGCAGGGCGTGAACGCGCGGGCGCAACGCCGGGGCGATCTCCACCATGGCGATGCCGTCCCGATAGACGCAGCGGTAACGCCAGATCAGGTCGAACCACCCGCGCTGATAGGCCAGGAGTGCCTCAGGCGCCCCCGGATCCGCCGGCATCCGGCCGGCGACCGCCATCGCCTCCACCTCGAACCTGGCGAACACCGCCTCCACCAAGCCGCTCTTGCGTGGGAAATGATACTGCAGGTTCCCCTCGCGGATCCCCGCTGCCGCAGCGATCTCCGCCGTGGTGACCCGGCCCAGGCCGCGGGTGTTGAACAGCGCCAGACTCACCGCGAGGATCCGCTCGCGCGTGCACGGCGTATCCGCGGGGGCGTCCGCTTCGTCCGGTACCCGGCGACTTTCCCCGCGCGCCATCGTCTTCTCATACCGTCTAGGGTGTTCACCCTAGACAATCCCCAGGGCCGGGGCTATCCCTGATCCAAGCCCGGACCAACCGGCGAGACGGGAGGCACAGCTTGGCTCAGAGGTTTCAGCTCGCGGGAAGAGTCGCGCTCATCACCGGCGCCGCGAGCGGTATCGGGGCTGCGCTGGCCTCCGGGCTTGCCGCGAAGGGCTGCAGCCTGCTGCTGGTGGACCGCGATCCCGAAGGGCTCGAAACGATCGCCCGGCGGATCCGCGAGAACGGTACTGCGGTCGAGACCCGAGTCGTCGACCTCGTGGACGCGGAGGCGATTCGCGCGCTGCCGGACTGGGCTGCGGACCGCTTCGGACACCTCGATATCCTCATCAACAATGCCGGCGTAGCCTTGGGCGGCCGGTTCGACGAAACGCACCTCGAAGATTTCGAGTGGCTGATGGACATCAACCTGCGCGCGGTCGTGCGGATGTGCCACGCCTTCCTGCCGATGCTGAAGGCGCGCCCGGCGGCGCAGATCGTCAACCTGTCGAGCCTGTTCGGGCTGATCGCGCCGCCCGGTCAGGTCGCCTACTGTACCAGCAAGTTCGGGGTCCGCGGCTTCTCGGAGGCGTTGCGGCACGAATATGCCGGCACCGGCCTCGGCGTGACCGTGGTCCATCCGGGCGGAGTCGCGACTGCCATCTCCCGCAACGCCCGCGGCCGGCGCCAACCCACCGATCCCGACGCGGCCAAGCGCGCGGCGGTTGAGGACGAGAAGGCCCGGGAAGCCTTCGGCAAGTTCCTGACGCTCGCCCCCGCAGACGCCGCTGCGGCGATCATCCGCGGCATCGAGGCCCGGGCGCCCCGCATCGTGATCGGCAAGGATGCCCGCAACGCGGCGCTGATCCAGCGGCTGATGCCGGTGGGCTACTGGAAGATGATGGTCCGATTGTCCGGCGGGAAACTCTGAGATGGCGAGCCTGCGCGCCTATATCGGCGCCTACATGATCCGCAGCCGCGTCCGGGGCCAACTGGCCCGGGCGCTGAATGTGGCCGACTTCCGACGAATCTTCGAGGCGCCGACCTTCCCCGACCCGAAAGGCGTGGCCTACGAGCCCGCCACCCTCGGCGGCGTGCGAGGCGAGTGGGTCCGACCGAAGGCGGGACCCGGGCGGCGGATGCTCTACATCCATGGCGGCGGCTTCATTGCCTGCTCTCCGCGCACGCACCGGCCCGTCACCGGCGCCCTGGCCAGTCGTGGCTTCACGATCTTCGTCCCGGATTACCGACTCGCCCCCGAGCACCCATTCCCGGCCGCGCTGGAGGATGTCGTGGCGGTCTGGCAGGCATTGAGTGCCGAAGGCGCGGCGTGCGTGGCGGGCGAATCCGCTGGCGGCAACCTCGCCCTTGTGCTGATGGGCGAGGCGCGGGCGCGCAACCTGCCGATGCCCTGGGCCGCAGCGCTATTCTCCCCAGCCACCGACTTCGTGTCCGAGGAGGGCTCGCGCGTCACGAATGCATGGCGCGACGCGATGTTCGACCCGAAGGCGCTCACGAAGATCCGGGCGATGTATCTCGGAAACGCTGACCCGGCCGATCCGCGGATCTCGCCGCTGCTCGGCGACCCGACCGGATTTCCGCCGTTGCTGTTCCATGTGGGCGGCCGGGAGGTGCTGCGCGACGATTCCGTGCGCATGGCGGAGCGGGCCCGGGCGGCCGGGGTCGAGGCCGAAGTGAAGGTCTTTCCCGTCGTGGCCCACGCATGGCAGTTCGCGGTGAGCATGCTGCCGGAGGCGCGCGCCTCCCTCGACGAGGCCGCTGCCTTCCTCCAGGCCCACGCACCCAAGACCGACGCCGCCGCTGGGAGCCCCGCACGATGACCGATGTGCCGAACGAGACCGGTCCGGAGCCGCTGGCGGTCCTCATCGTCGGCGCTGGCTTCTCCGGGCTCGCCATGGCGATCCGCTGCAAGCAGGCCGGGATCGCGCCGCTGCGGGTGATCGAGAAGGCCGACAGCCTCGGCGGCACGTGGCACGACAACACCTATCCGGGTGCGGCCTGTGACGTCCCGTCCCACCTCTACTCCCTCTCGTTCGCCCCAAAGGCGGACTGGAGCCGGATGTATGCGCCGCAACCGGAGATCCTGGCCTACCTGCGCGAGACCGCCGAGCGCCACGGGCTGATGCCGCTGATCCGGCTCGGCACGTCCTTCCAGGGTGCGACCTGGGACGAGGCAGGTGGCGTCTGGCGTGTGGAGACCGACCGCGGGCCGATCACCGCGCGGTCAATCGTCTCCGGAATGGGCGGCCTGCATCACCCGGCCTATCCCGACCTGCCCGGCCTCGACGACTTCGCGGGTCCGGCCTTCCACACAGCCGCCTGGGACCATGCGGTGGACCTCGCCGGCAAGCGCGTCGGCGTGATCGGCACGGGCGCGAGCGCGATCCAGGTGGTGCCGGAACTCGCGAAGGTGGCAGGCCACCTGACCCTGTTCCAGCGCACGCCGCCCTGGATCATGCCCAAGAACGACCACGCCATCGCGGAGCGTGCCAAGGCGCGCTACCGGCGCCTGCCGCTGGTCCGGCGGCTCGAACGCGCCCGGCTGTTCTGGCTGCACGAGGTACGCGCCCTCCTCGGCTTCACCAAGGTCTCGAAGCTCACCGGCCAAGCCGAAGCCCTGGCGCGCCGACACCTCGCCAAGGCGGTACCCGACACGGCGTTGCGGGCGAAGCTGACGCCGAACTACCGGCTCGGCTGCAAGCGCGTTCTGATCTCGGACGACTATTACCCGGCGCTGCAGCGTCCGAACGTCACCCTGGAAACCGGCGGTGTCGCGCGGGTGACGCCGACCGGGCTGGTCACCCAGGACGGCCGGGCGCACGATCTCGACGCGATCGTCTACGCCACCGGCTTCGACGTGACCGCGACCTTCACGCGGATGAACCTCGTCGGCCGCGGCGGCCTGACGCTGAAGGAGGCCTGGTCCGGCGGCATGGGCGCCTACCAGGGCATCACGGTCGCGGGCTTCCCGAACTACTTCATGCTGCTCGGGCCGAATACGGGGCTCGGGCACAACTCGGTCGTCGCGATGATCGAGGTTCAGGTGCAGCACGTGCTCGACTGCCTGAAGGCCCTGCGGCAGGGCACCCGCGCCATCGAGGTCCGGCCCGAGGCACAAGCGCGCTTCCTCGACCGGATCCGCACCCGCCTTGCCGACAGCATCTGGCAGGCCGGGGGCTGCCGGAGCTGGTATCTCGACGCAGAGGGGCGCAACGCAACCCTCTGGCCGGATTCGGTGATGGCCTACCGTCGCAGCGCGCGACGTGCGCGGTTGGCGGATTACCGGCTCGGCTGAGCGCCCAAAGCGCTCAGAACGCGAACCCGGCCGCCTCCTGAAAACCGTCGAGACCGGGCAGCGACGCATCGAACAGCGGACGCGCCCCGAAGGCATCACCGGCCCGGACGAACAGAGTCACCTTGGCGTTGCGGTGGGGGCCCAATACGCAGACGAGACGGCCGTCGTCCTTGAGCTGGTCCAGCAACGCCTGCGGCCGGACCTCGATGCGGCCATTGATCAGGATCGCGTCGAACGGCGCCTGCTTCGGCGCGCCCGATTCGATCGGCCCCTCGATCACCTGGGCGGTGGTGCCCAGCCGGGTGCGTGCCTCGGCGGCGAGTTCCGGAACCGATTCGAGCGCCGTCACCTGCGCACCGAGATGCGCCATCACCGCCGTCGCGTAACCGTAGCCGGTTGCGACATCGAGGGCGGCGACGCCCGGCCGGATCTTCAGAGCCTGAATCATCCGCGCCACCACCATCGGTGCCGGCATGCAGCGGGCCGAGCCGTGGGCCTCGCCGATATGCAGGGTCTGGTCGATATACGCGAAGGGCTCGCGCCCCTTCGGCACGAAGGTCTCGCGCGGCACGGTGTCGAATGCGTCGAGCACCGAGTTGTCGTTCACGTCGAAGGTCCGCAACTGGCAGTCGACCATCATTCGCCGCGCCTGCGCGTAATCGATCATCGAACCCTGTCCTCGCACCGGATCGGAACGCCGCGTCGACCGGGCTCCGGCGGACGACCGGCCACCCCGGCCAAGCCTAAGCTTCCCGGACGGGAGGCGTTTTCGGAGATCGGTCGTCAAAACGCAAGGCGCGGCGGCAGCATCCAGCGCAGACTGGCAGTCAGAGCGGTCGGCACCCTTGCGCTGACCGTTCCGGGCGGATGGCGTGCCTCTCCGGCAGAGGGCCGGCAGCCGCATTGCACGCGTGTGCAGCGGCCTTAATTCAAGTTCGGGTTACGGCCGCGGGGCGCTGTCGCCTCCGCTTCCGCCAAGCGGCTCGCGTCCCGAAGCTTCTCGTTGAATAAAGAGTGCAGAACACGCGGTCTGAGCAAGAACCGGCCGCATCGGGAGAAACCATGACGCCGACCTGCACGATTTCGAGCAAGCCGCTCCTGACCCGCAGCCTCGCCGCTGCCCTCACCTGCCTGGGCCTGGGTGCGGTTAGCCCCTATGCCGCGCACGCGCAGGAGACGCCCGCCTCCGCGGCTCCGCCGGCACCCGTGAAGGCCGTCGAGCGCGGCGATGCCCTCTATGGCCGCCCCGAAGGTGGCGCGGCCTCGAAGCTCGCCCCGGTGGCGGGTCCCCCGCTCGCGACGCCGGTCGCCAAGCTGCCGCTCGACAAGCTCAAGGTGCCGGACGGGTTCAAGATCGAGGTCTATGCCAGCGGCATCGCCAATGCCCGCGAGATGACCCAGGCGCCGGACGGGACGCTGTTCGTCGGCACGCGGACCGTGGGCAAGGTCTACGCGGTGCTGCCGCAGGCGGGGCCGGACGGAAAGCGCGCGATCAAGACCATCGCGTCGGGCCTGCACCGGCCGAACGGCGTCGCCTTTCATGACGGCACCCTCTACGTCGCCGAGCTCTCGAAGATTTGGCGTTACGACGACATTGCGAACCATCTCGACGGCTCCGAGAAGCCGATTCTCGTCACTGACGATCTGCCGAAGGACGAGGCCCACGGCTGGAAGTTCATCGCCATCGGACCGGACAACAAGCTCTACGTGCCGGTCGGCGCACCGGGCAACATCGTGATGCCGCCCGACACCCACGCGCAGATCCGCCGGATGGACCTCGACGGCAAGAACCCCGAGGTCATCGCCCGCGGCGTGCGCAACACGGTCGGCTTCGACTGGAATCCGAAGACCAAGCAGCTCTGGTTCACCGATAACGGCCGTGACTGGGTTTCGGAGGATATCCCGAACGACGAGCTCAACGTGCTCACCGAGCCGGGCAAGCAGCATTTCGGCTACCCGTACTGCCACCAGGGCACCTTCACGGATCCGGAATACGGCTGGGGCCATTCCTGCGCCGAGTTCACCGCGCCGGCGGGCCTGCTCGGACCGCATACGGCCTCGCTGGGAATGCGCTTCTACACCGGCACGCAGTTCCCGGAGGCCTATCGCGACGCGATCTTCATCGCGCAGCACGGCTCGTGGAACCGCACCACCAAGCTCGGCGGCGCCGTCGTGGTGGCCAAGCCCGGATCGGACGGCAAGGTCGCGGCGGTCGAGCCGTTCCTCACCGGGTTCCTGCAGGACAACAAGTATGTCGGCCGCCCGGTCGATGTGCTGGTGGCCAAGGACGGCTCGCTGCTCGTGTCGGACGATTATAACGGCGCGATCTACCGGGTCAGCCACAGCCAGTGATGCAACATCGCGTCGGTTTACGCGCGTTTCGGGGGCTGATTCCGGCCCTCGGATCGCTGTTGGCGGGTGCGGCGCTCGCCGCCCCGGATGCGGCGGTGCAGGAGCGTCTTGCCCCCTGCATCGCCTGCCACGGGGCAGGTACGTCCGAGACCGAGGGCGTACCCTCGCTCGGGGGCCAGATGCCGGATTACGTGGTCACGCAGCTGTTCCAGTTCCGCGAGAAGCAGCGCGAGGCACCGCCGATGAACGACGTCGCCGCCGGGTTCTCCGACGACGACCTGCGCGCCTATGCGGACGCGGTGGGTACGCTTCCGCCGCCGGCCCGGACCGCGGACCCCGCCGATCCGGCCCTGGCGGCGCGGGCGCAGGCGCTGGTCGCCAAGCACCAATGCACCTCTTGCCACGGCGCCGACCTCGCCGGCCGTGATGCGATCCCGCGGATCCGCGACCAGCGGGAGGAGTATCTCCTGAAGGCGCTCGCCGGCTACAAGTCGAACGCGCGGCCGGGCTACGACCCGGCCATGAACGAGGTCGCGCAGGAGTTGAGCGAGGCCGACATCAAGGATCTGGCGACCTACGTGTCACGCCTTTGAGCGCCCATTCGAAACTACCTGCTCACCCCTCAACCTCAGGCCCGCGTCAGCGGGCCTCGAAGGAGGGCTCCGGAAGCCCCCGCGATCCCTGAAGGCCTCCTTCGAGGCCTCCGCTGCGCTCCGGCACCTTAGGGTGAGGGGGTTGGGTTGGAGAATCGACTCTCGGATCCCGGTCTCCGCTTCTCCGGCCCGGCCGAGATACCTCGCGTGTCCGGCGGAGGTTAATGAGCGGTCTGAAGCCAGAGCTTGACCGAAACGCCCCGCAGGCCCACTTCCCGTCCGCCGGGGGCATAGCGGGACGCAAGCCGATGATCGATCTGCATTACTGGCCGACGCCGAACGGCCACAAGATCACAATGTTCCTCGAAGAGACCGGCCTGCCTTACAAATTTAGTCCGGTCAATATTGGAAAAGGCCAGCAGTTCAACCCGGATTTTCTGAAGATCGCCCCCAATAACCGCATGCCGGCGATCGTCGACGACGAGCCGGCCGATGGCGGTGCACCGGTCTCGCTGTTCGAATCGGGCGCGATCCTGCTCTACCTCGCCGAGAAGACCGGGCGCTTCATCCCGAGCGACCTGCGCGGTCGGGCCGAGGTGCTGCAATGGCTGTTCTGGCAGATGGGCGGTCTCGGCCCGATGCTCGGCCAGAACCACCATTTCTCGCAATACGCGCCCGAGAAGATCGAGTACGCGATCAAACGCTACGTCAACGAGACCAACCGGCTCTACGGCGTCCTCGACCGGCGCCTCGCCGACCGCGCGTACGTCGCCGGGTCCGAGTATTCCATCGCCGACATGGCCTGCTATCCCTGGATCGTGCCGTGGGAGAAGCAGGGCCAGGATCTCGATTCGCATCCGAACCTGAAACGCTGGTTCTCGGCGATCGCCGAGCGGCCCGCCACCAAGGCGGCCTACGCCCGGGCGCCGGAGGTCAATCCCGATTTCGGGAAGACCATGAGCGAGGACGCCAAGAAGGTGATGTTCGGCCAGACGGCCGCCAACACCAAGCGCTGACCCGTCCCGATGAGCGAGACGCCGGCCGCGCTTCCCCTGAAGGTGATCCACCGGGGGTGGAACACCTTCGGGATCGCCACGCTCACATTGTCCGACGGCAGCACCGAACCGCGGGCGCTGGAGGATCACGGCGAGGCGGCCGTCGTCCTGCCCTACGACCCCGAGCGGCGCGTTGCGCTGCTCGTCCGGCAAGCCCGGGTCGGGCCGGCCTTCTGGGGTGAGCCAGCCGATCTCGACGAGGCCCCGGCCGGCGGCCTCGACGGGGGCGAGCCCGAGGCGACCGCGATCCGGGAAGCCATGGAGGAAGCGGGCGTCCGCCTCGCGCAGTTGGAGTGCGTGACGCATGCCTACAGCATGCCGAGCGTGTCCTCGGAGCGCCTCTGGCTCTACCTCGCGCCCTATCGCCAGGCCGACAAGGTCGCGCCCGGCGGCGGGTTGCACGCGGAGGGCGAGCAGGTGCTGCCCATCGAGGTCCCGCTCGCGGAATTGGGTGAAGCCGCCCGCTCGGGCCGGCTCCCCGATCTCAAAACGCTGGTGCTCGTCCAGGCCCTGATGCTCCGCAACCCCGAATTGTTTACCGCATGAGCGTTCCGCCCGATGCCCCGGCGCAGGATGTCCTCACCCGGATGCTGGCTTTCGCCGACGAAGCAGCCGTCCTCGCCCTACGGATGCGGGCAGCCGGACTGGACATGACCAACAAGGGCCCGGATCTGGGCCAAGCCCTCACCGAGGCCGATCTCGCCGTCAGCCGCTTGGCGCATGACCGGTTCGGCCCCGCCCTGATCGAGGAGGAGACGGCCGGCGACCTGAACCGTGCCGCCGCCTCGGATATGCTCGCCCGGGACGCCTGGACCTTCGTGGCCGATCCGATCGACGGGACCCGCCCCTTCGCGGGCGGCCTCACGGGCTGGGGCGTGATGGTTGCCGCCTGTCGATCGGGCTGGCCGCGCATCGGCGTCATGACCCTGCCGGTCTGGAACGAGGATCGCGCCGGCCCCGCCCGGATCCGGCCGGCCGAGGAGGCGCGCGGCATCCTGCTTGCGGCTTGCGAGGGCCACGCCCTCTGGGCGCCAACGCGGGGCGGACGCCCGACCGAGACGCTGCAGCGGCTGGAACGGCCTGCCACGCGCACCGGGCATGTCGGCTGGCTTGCCGTCGCTGCGCAGCGCTACACCCTGGATTACGGGCGGGGCTGGTTTCCCTGGGGCGAGGGCGGCGCGATCGCTGATGCCGCCCTGCTGGCGACCGGCCGGCTCGACGCGACCCTATGCAATCATATGCTCTGGGACCTCGCTCCGATCCTGCCCGTGTTCGAGGCGCTGGGTTTCCGCCTGTTCCACTGGCCGGATCTCGCGGAGCCGCCGGCCGCGTTCATCGACCTGTTCGATGACGGGCTCTCGGGCCACGACGATCTCTGGATGATCTGCCGGGATCGGGATCAGGCAGCCGATCTGGCGCGGGCGATCCGGCGCGTTTAGGGCCGGTCCCGAAGGCCGGCCGCCGACACGTCAGCGCATCGTCGCACGGGTTGTCGCCGTCGGCAGCTCATCCGCATTCCCATGCCGCATGATCGCGTCCAGCAGGCCGGGAAAGCGCGCATCGACATCCTCACGCCGGAGCGAGATCAGGCAGCGCATCCCCTCGGGCCGCGTGCGCGTCACGCCGGCCTCGCGCAGGATCTTGAGGTGATGCGTCATCGTCGAGCGCGGCACGCTGTCGGCCAGAAGGTCGCCGGAGGCGTGCTCTGACCCGTCCTTGAGGTCGGCGACCACGGCAAGTCGCGTTGGATCACTCAGCGCGAACAGGATCCGGTGCAGCGTCAGCTCGGCGGCATCCGGGTGGAAGAACTTGCGTGGGCTCATGGTGGCGATAATGTACGGTCTTCGTCGTACATCGTAAAGCGAGTCGTGCAATGGAGCGTATCGCCGTGCTCGCCCTCGGGATGTTCGCCTTGGGGCTCGATGCTTACGTCGTCGCCGGCCTACTGCCGGGAATCGGCGCGAGCTTCAGAATCGCGCCCGGCGAAGCCGGGCAGACCGTGACAGTCTTCACCCTCACATACGCCCTAGCCGCGCCGGTCTGCGCCACGCTGCTGGCGGAGCGGCCCGTCCGAAAGATCCTCGCTCTGGCGCTCGCGATCTTCGCCCTCGCCAACGCGCTCAGTGCCTGTGCGGCAGGCTTATGGGGGCTGCTCCTCGCCCGGGCACTCGCCGGCCTCGCCGCGGGCCTCTATGCGCCGGTGGCGGTGGCCGCAGCCGCCACCCTGGCGGATCCACGGCGCAAGGGCCGCGCCCTCGCGTTCACGCTCGGCGGCATGAGCACCGGCACGGTGATCGGCGTGCCGGCCGGTCTATGGATCGCGCAGCGTCTGGGCTGGCAGGGGACGCTCCTGATGGTCGCGCTGCTCAGTGCCCTGGCGGCGATCGCGATCCTTCTGCGCCTGCCCGACATTCCTGCCGCAGGGCCCCCGTCCTGGCGAACGCGGGTCGCGCTCCTCACCGATCCGCGAATCGTTGCCACTGTCGCGGTCTCGTTCCTGACCGCGGTGGCCAGCCTCGGCCTCTACACCTACGTGGCGCCGCTGCTCGATCGCGCCGGGCTCGGCGAGACCGCGCCGTCATATTTCTGGGTCTGGGGTCTCGGCGGCCTCGGCGGCAGCTTCGCGGTCGGCCCCCTGATCGACTGGACGGGCGCCCCCCGACGTCTGATGGCCGTGATCCTCGGCATTCTCGCCCTGATGCTGGCCGCACTGCCGGCCCTGCTCGGTCTCGGCTTCCTGGGCTTCCTGCCGTTTCTGATCTGGGGCGCGATGGGCTGGACCTCGCAAGCGCCGCAGCAGCACACGCTGCTCAGCCTGAGGCCCGATCACGGCAGCGTCGCCGTCGCACTGAACAGCTCGGCGAACTATCTCGGCGGCGCCGTGGGCGCGGCGCTCGGAGGCGTGGTCATGGCAGTGGCGGGCATCGCCGCCCTGCCGGTCGCGGCAGCCGGAGTCGCAGTAGCGGCGCTTATGCTGCAACTCGCGATCCTGACCTGCAGGAGATCGATGGCAAACGCCTGACGTCCGGCGTCACGAACAGAAAACGGGGGTCGGCGCGCCACAATCGTGGCACGCCGCCCCTAACCATCTCCGCGCCGTGAGCGCTCAGTTCAGCATCGCGTGGGCCGGCCGCCGCTCGGTGCCGACCGTGACGTCGCCGATCATCAGCCCCATCGGGCCGAGCCGCACCGGCACCGTCTCGCCGTCATGGAGCTTGCCGGAGAGCACCAGCTCGGCCAGTGGATCCTGGACGTTCTTCTGGATCACCCGCTTCAGCGGCCGCGCCCCGTAGGCCGGGTCGTAGCCCTTGTCGGCGAGCCAGTTCTTGGCCTCCTCGTCCACCGTGAGGGTGATCTTGCGGTCGTCCAGCAGCTTCTGCAGCCGCCCGAGCTGGATCTCCACGATCGCTCCCATCTCCGACCGCGCAAGGCGGTGGAACAGGATGATCTCGTCGACCCGGTTCAGGAATTCCGGCCGGAAGTGGCTGCGCACCACGCCCATCACCTCATCCCGCACCGCCTCGGTCTCCGCACCGGCGGGCTGGTTGACCAGATACTCGGACCCGAGATTCGAGGTCATGATCAGCAGCGTGTTGCGGAAGTCGACCGTCCGACCCTGTCCGTCGGTGAGCCGCCCATCGTCGAGCACCTGCAGCAGGACGTTGAACACGTCCGGATGCGCCTTCTCGACCTCGTCGAACAGCACGACCTGATAGGGCCGCCGCCGCACGGCTTCGGTCAGCGCGCCACCCTCCTCGTAGCCGACATAGCCCGGAGGTGCGCCGATCAGCCGGGCGACCGCGTGCTTCTCCATGTACTCGGACATGTCGATGCGCACGAGCGCCGTGTCGTCGTCGAACAGGAAGCCGGCCAGAGCCTTAGTCAGCTCGGTCTTACCGACGCCCGTGGGCCCGAGGAACATGAACGAGCCGATCGGCCGGTTCGGATCCTGCAGGCCTGCGCGGGCGCGCCGGACCGCGGTCGAGACCGCCTCCACCGCCTCGCGCTGGCCGACGACGCGCTTGGCGAGCGCCTCCTCCATGGCCAGGAGCTTCTCGCGCTCGCCCTCCAGCATCTTGTCGACCGGCACGCCGGTCCAGCGGGAGACGACGCCTGCGATATGGGCCGGCGTGACCGCCTCCTCCATCATCGTGTCGCGGCCGTTCTCGGCCTTCGCCTCGATTTCGGCGAGCTGCTTCTCCAGGCCCGGGATCACCCCGTAGGCGAGCTCACCGGCGCGCTGATACTGGCCCTGGCGCTGCGCCGCGGCCAACTCGTTCCGGGCCTCGTCGAGCTTCTTCTTCAGGCCGGCCGCCGTGCCAAGCTTGTCCTTCTCGGCCTTCCACCGGGCGGTGATCGCCGCCGAGCGCTCCTCAAGGTCGCCGAGCTCTTTTTCCAGCCGGACCAGCCGGTCGCGGGAGGCGGAATCGGTCTCCTTCTTGAGCGCCTCGGCCTCGATCTTCAGCCGGACGATCTCGCGATCGACGTTGTCGAGCTCCTCCGGCTTCGAATCGACCTGCATGCGCAGGCGCGAGCCGGCTTCGTCCATGAGGTCGATCGCCTTGTCGGGCAGGAACCGGTCGGTGATGTAGCGGTTCGACAGCGTCGCCGCCGCCACCAGGGCCGAATCCTGGATGCGCACGCCGTGGTGCTGCTCGTACTTCTCCTTCAGGCCGCGCAGGATCGAGACCGTGTCCTCCACGGTCGGCTCCGAGACGAAGACCGGCTGGAAGCGCCGGGCCAAAGCCGCGTCCTTCTCGACGTGCTTGCGGTACTCGTCGAGCGTGGTCGCGCCGACGCAGTGCAACTCGCCGCGGGCGAGCGCGGGCTTCAGCAGGTTCGAGGCATCCATGGCCCCGTCCGCCTTACCGGCGCCGACCAGCGTGTGCATCTCGTCGATGAACAGGATGATCCCGCCTGCGGCCGCCGTGACCTCGGAGAGCACGCCCTTCAGCCGCTCCTCGAACTCACCGCGATACTTCGCGCCGGCGATCAACGCGCCCATGTCGAGGGCGAGCAGGCTCTTTTCGCGCAGGGATTCGGGCACATCGCCGTTGACGATGCGCAGGGCCAGACCCTCGACGATCGCGGTCTTGCCGACGCCGGGCTCGCCGATCAGCACCGGGTTGTTCTTGGTGCGCCGGGACAGGACCTGGATGGTCCGCCGGATCTCCTCGTCGCGGCCGATCACCGGGTCGAGCTTGCCGTCCCGGGCAGCCTCGGTGAGGTCGCGGGCGTATTTCTTCAGCGCGTCGTAGGCGTTCTCGGCCGAGGCGTTGTCGGCGGTGCGGCCCTTGCGCAGGGCGTTGATCGCGCCGTTGAGCGAGGCGGGAGTGACGCCCGCCGCCTGGAGCGCCCGGCCGGCCTCGGAATCCTTCTCCACCGCCAAAGCTAGAAGCAGCCGCTCCACCGTGACGTAGGAATCGCCCGCCTTTTCGGCGGCCTTCTCGGCGGTGTCGAACAGGCGCATCAGCTCGCGCGTCGCCTGCGGGGCGGACGCGTTGCCGGAAACCTTCGGCTGCTTGGCGAGCCACTGCTCGGTCTGTGCCAAAGCCACGCGCGACTGGCCGCCGGCGCGGTCGATCAGGCCGGCGCACAGGCCCTCCGGATCGTCGAGCAGCACCTTGAGCAGGTGGCCCGGCTGCAATTGCGGATGTCCCTCGCGCATCGCGAGGTTCTGCGCCGCCTGCACGAAGCCGCGGGCGCGTTCGGTGTATTTTTCAAAGTTCATGCATAACCCTCCCGTACCGGCATCTGCCGCCCAAGGTGAGGCACGGCGCCACCGAAACGTCGCCCTCCGGCACAGCGCCGCACGAGGGCCCCGGCGCCATGGTGGCCGCCGGTAGACCGGATGTGGTGTTGCAATTGAGCACCACAAGGGGCAGCGAAGCTCTTGCGTGGCGGATCATTTCAGGGCCACGCTGCATGCATGACCGATGCGATTCACGTCACCGCCCTGTACCGCTACCCGGTGAAGGGCTTGAGCCCCGAACCCGTCGAGCGGGCCGACCTCGAGACCAGCGGTTTTTTCCCCGGCGACCGTCTCTACGCCATCGAGAACGGGCCCTCGGGCTTCAACGCGGTGGCGCCCCGGCACCAGCCCAAGACCAAGTATCTGATGCTGATGCGCGACGAGGCCCTGGCCCGGTTGCGCACCCGCTTCGACGATGCCACGGCGACGTTGACCGTGGAGGGCTGCGGCGATCCGCAGAGCTTCCGCCTCGATACCGAGGCCGGACGCGACGGGCTCGCCGACTTGATGCGCCGTTTCGTCCCCGAGAGTCTGCGCGGCGAACCGAAGGTCCTCGAAGCGCCGCCGCAATACCGGTTCACCGACTCACCCACCGGCTATGTCTCGCTGATCAACCGGGCGAGCGTGGCGGCGGTGGAGGATTACATCGGCGCACCGGTCGATCCCCTGCGCTTCCGCGGCAACTTGCTGATCGAGGGGCTCGCCGCCTTCGCCGAGCTGGAGATGGTGGGCCAAGTGATCGAGGCGCCGAGCGGGCTGCGGCTCAAGATCACCAAGCGGACAGTGCGATGCGCGGCCACCAATGTCGATCCGACGAGCGGCGTCCGTGACTGCGACATCCCCTGGACCCTGGACGCGCGGCTCGGTCACCGCGATCTCGGCGTTTACGTAGAGGTGATCGCGGGTGGCGCTATCGCGCGCGGCGACCCCTTGCGGCCTGTGGGCTGAGCGGCGGCGCGCGGCTCCGAAGCCCCTAGCGGGATCAATCCGAGGCTGTCCGGATTGCGGTGCAGGGTGTCTACAATCCGCCGCCGCACGTATATGCGGAGCGTGCCGCAGCCTCGGAGCACGCGATGAAACAAGTCCTGGTGACCGGGGCGGCCGGGTTCATCGGCTATCACGTCGCCACGCGCTGCCTGGAGGCGGGCTGCCGTGTCGTCGGACTCGACAACCTGAACGCGTACTACGACATTGCACTGAAGGAGAGCCGTCTCGCCGCGCTCAGGCGTTTCGATAGGTTCATGTTCCAGAAGATCGACCTCGCCGACCGCGCGGCGACGGAGGCCGTCTTCCAAGAGCAGGCCTTCGACACGGTCATCCACCTCGCCGCGCAGGCGGGCGTACGCCACTCGATCGAAAATCCGCACGCCTACGCGCGGAGCAACATCGACGGTTTTCTCAACGTGCTGGAGGGCTGCCGGCACGCGCGGGCCGGCCACCTGCTCTTCGCCTCGTCGAGCTCGGTCTACGGGGCGGTGACGCGTATGCCGTTCTCGGTCCACCAGAACGTCGATCATCCGGTCAGCCTCTACGCGGCAACCAAGAAGGCGAACGAACTCTTCGCCCACAGCTACAGTCACCTCTACGGCATCCCATGCAGCGGTCTGCGCTTCTTCACGGTCTACGGCCCCTGGGGCCGTCCCGACATGGCGCTGTTCCTGTTCACCCGGGCGATCCTGGCGGACGAGCCCGTCCGTGTGTTCGGCCACGGGCAGATGCAGCGCGATTTCACGTATATCGACGACGTCGTCGAAGGCGTCGTGCGCCTCGCCGCGACGCCGGCGTCACTCAATCCCGACTGGAATTCGGACGCGCCCGATCCCGGCAGCAGCAGCGCCCCCTATCGGGTCTACAACATCGGCACCCACCAGCCGGTACAGTTGCTGCGCCTGATCGAGATCTTGGAAGACTGCCTGGGCCGCAAGGCGCGCAAGGAATTCCTGCCGATGCAACCCGGCGACGTGCCCGCCACCTACGCGGATGTCGAGGATCTCGCGGCCGCGGTCGGGTATGCGCCGAGCACGCCCATCGAGGTCGGCGTGGAGCGGTTCGTCCGCTGGTATCGGGATCACTACCGGGTCTGATGGGCTTGGCGGGACCGAACGCGCAGGTGCCGCCTCTACCGAAGAAGTGGACACAGGTTCAGCACAAGAGCGCGCGTCAGATACAGACTTAGAGACAGCTGCAATTACAACGCGATCGGGCGGTTCTATACAGAGTTGCGTGGTCGCACCCACAGCACCCGACAGTAACACCATCGTCGCCGATCGAGGCACAGGTCGCCTCTCCCGCACGGGAGAGGGACCCTGTCGCGCTTGCTAGCCCTGTTGGGAGACCACTGTCGCGTCCCGTGGGGTACGCCAACGCATACTCCGCTTGCGTACTGGGCCGGTCGCAGGCGCTCGGCGCAAAACCCGCCACCCCGTTTGCGAATCCTTCTCAGTAGCGGTCTTCCGACGTCACGCCGCCGCCCGGCTCGACATCGGACGAGGCGTTTGGAGACGGTTCCTCCCGGTCCGGACGCGGCCGGGTCGCCGCGCGACGGGGGGGCGGCGCCACCCTCTGCACGGTGTTGGGCGCCGCAGCCTTTCCGGGTGGACCGGCCGGTCCGGGCGGACCCACCGGCCCCTGGGCTCCGCGCGGTCCGGCGGGCCCCATCGGGCCCATCACCCCGGATGGGCCGGTTTCTCCGGCAGAACCGGGTTCGCCGGCCGGCCCGGGCCGACCGGGCTCGCCCTGTACACCGGCAATTCCTGCCGGACCGGGCGGACCGACCGGGCCCGGCACCCCCGTCGCGCCCGCCTCGCCAGCCGGGCCGGTTTCCCCCCTCGGACCCGTCTCGCCACGGAGACCCTGAGGCCCGGACGGTCCGACGATGCCGGGGGCCTGAGGACCCTGCTGCCCACAACCTCCGACCACGACACCGCGGGATTGCTTCGGCGTTCGAAGGGTCGCGATGCAAGTTTCCGGGTGATAGACGACCCGGAACTCGAAATAGCCGTTGCTGTCGGTCCGCTGCGGGAACCGGCCGTCGAGCGTGATCTCGACATCCGGGTCGTCGGCATATCCGATGATCCAGAGGTCACCCCCGGTGATCTTCGCCGCCTCGATCCGCATCTCGGCCCAGGCGGGAGCCACCCACGCGGTCCAGACCGCGGCCATCCCGCAGAGGGCAGTGCGCTTACGCGCTGCGCACATAGCAATTTCCATGATCATTTGCGCGGTCACCATGCCGCACGGCTCTAGTTAAGCAATAACTATATCAATACATCACGCGTGAAAAACCGCAGTTTTCCAACGGTCATTCCGCAAATGCGGAATGCGCAAGCATCTGCTGCCCGAATGCTCGGCAACTTCCGCCCCGGCCGGGGCGGCGGAGCGCGCCCGGCGAAGGGCGCGCCGGGCCGCAGGTTTCGCGCCAAGCGCCGGCATTCCGGTCAAACGGATAACGCGCCGACCCGCCCGCTCAGGCGGCTTCGATGTGGTTTGCGAACACCTTGACCTCCAGTTCACACCCCGGCATCGGCCGACCGAGGTGGTAGCCCTGGAGAAACGGGCAGCCCATCGTCTGAAGGGTGCGGAGATCCTCGTCGGATTCGACACCCTCGGCCACGACCTCGAGCCCGAGCATGCGACCGAGGCCCAGCACCGCGAGGACTAGGCCGCGCTTGTCGTCCGAGGCGCTGAGCCCGGTGACGAAGCTCCGATCGATCTTGATCCGGTCCGCCCGTAGCTGGCGCAGCGACGACAGCGACGAGTAACCGATTCCGAAATCGTCGAGCGCCACGCGAATGCCCGCCCGCGACAGGGCCTGGAGCTTGCCCTGAACGGCCGCGATATCGAGCGCGGTCTCCTCGGTGATCTCGATCTCGAGCATCGCGGCCGGCAGGTCGAGGCCGCGCAAGCGCTCGATGACGATCTCGTCCACCGGCACCTGTGCCATCTCCTGAGGGGAGACGTTCATGGCGACACGGACGTTTCCGAGTCCTCGGCCGCGCAGGATCTGCATCATCGCGCAGACCTGTTCGAGGATGTAGCGCAGCAGGGACTCGGTCAGCCCGGCGGTTGCCGCCGTGGCCACCAGGTCGGGCGGCGCGATCCAGCCGAGCCGCGGATGCTGCCAGCGCACCAGGGCTTCGAGCCCGACCAGCGTCGTGGCGTCTATGCTGTAGATCGGCTGGAACCACACCTCCGGAGTACCCTCCGCCAGGGCCGTCGAGAGGTCGCGCTCCAGATCGCGACGGATCTGCAGCCGCTCGCGCAGACCTGCATCGAACATCCGATAGTGGTTCCGACCGGCCGCCTTGGCGGCGTACAGAGCCGCGTCGGCGCAGCTCAGCATCTCCGTCAGGCTCGGTTCAGGGCCGGGATGAACGCCGATGCTCACCCCGAGCCGACCCGCATCGAAACCGTCCAGGGGCTGCGCGACCGCGGCGACGAGGGCCGCCGCAAGCCGGTCGTGCGGCATGCCGGACGCGGCGGGGTCGTACAGCACCGCGAACTCGTCGCCCCCGAGCCGCGCCGCGAGGCCGCTCTCCGGCAGTTCCGCGCGGATGCGCCGAGCAACCTCGACCAGCACCCGGTCGCCCGCCTTGTGCCCGTAAACGTCGTTGACGAGCTTGAAGCCGTCGAGATCGAGCAGCAGCAGGCTGATCGAGCTGGCCGGGAGGCGGCTCTCCGCCTGCTGGATGAACCCCGCCCGATTGAGCAGGCCCGTCAGGTCGTCATGCGTGGCGCGTCGGCGCATCTCGTCCGCCAAGGCGCTCACGCTGGCATGGGCCTCCGCGCGCGACCGCGCCAGCGCGGTTGCCTCGTTCTTGATCCGGCTCGCCTCCCGGAAACCGGCCTCGCTCCGGAACGCCGTGTGCGTTAGGGCGAGGAGGTAGAGCAGCACGCAGACCGCGAGGCAGGTCCGGTCGAAATCGCCGACCGCGACGAGGCAGATGGTGACGGAGAGCAGCGGCGGCAGGATGAAGGCCAGCGGGATCCGCGCATAGGCGGTCCCGTGCGTGACTGCGCCCGCGGTGATGCCGCAGGTGATCGCGAGGTAGAACAAGGTCTGCGCCGAAGTGTAACCCGCGCAGAGGAGCGGCTGGCAGGCCCAGACCAAGCCGGACAGGAACGCCGCCGCGATGCAGGCGCGCAGGTGCCGATCGACCGATTGCATGGCCGCGGCGGCCATGGCCGGCGGCGTCTCCGACGTCAGGCCCAGCCCGAGACAGGTCGCACGGCACAGGCCGATCCGAGCCAGGTTCACGATCGTGGAGAACGCGAACCAGACGACGCCGGCTTCACCGTGCCCACTGTGATACGCGACCAGCATGCTCGCGAGCCCAAGCAGCATGTTGACGGGAATCGCCGTCAGCACGCTGCCGCGCATGGCTTCGAGCTGGTCCCGTCGGACGAGCGCGCGTGAGAGCGCCCCGGCCCGAAACGCCGTCTCACCCAAGCCCGGAGGCACCGGAACCGACATCTCCTGATCCCGAACAATCATGGCGCGCCCACTCAGCGACGCCCGATGATGCTTCATGAATCGTAAGATAATGTTGCAGGGCAACCGGCGTCTACAGACGGTTGGGATTGAGCCGACCTTTGGGCATCGCCTGTCTTCTGCCGCGGTGACGCCGGTTCGGCCAACGTGACCAAATCAAAACAAAGCGCTGGATCCGCTGTCGATCGCCGCGACGCGGCATGCGACACGCGAATAGAAAGTCTTGGCCATGACCTATGATGGCTCTGCTCCGGGGCGCACTCGCGTTCCGGCCCTCGCGAACGGGGACGGCCCAGGACCAGGGGTCGCAAGCCATTCCGGGCCTGCGGCCGGACCCCATATCGTGCGTCGGGCCGCGTCCGGCCCCCGGATTTAACATGGCCCTCACGCGCGATCTCCTCGATATCCGACGGATCTACCACGAACCCGTCGTGGCCGATTACCCGCTCGGTCAGGAGATCCTCGCGCGCTTCCCCGAGGCCGAGCGCATCCCGGTACCGTCGCACTGGAACATCCCGGACCTGCACGGCAACGCCGGATCGGTGGACGATTGGGTACGGATCAAGCGCTCGACCCTCGTGCTGGGGGTAAAGAAGGGCCTGACCATGCGGCCGAACGGCCGGAGCGCCCATTTCATCGCGCCCTCGACCTCCAACGGCTGCGCGATGGCCTGTGCCTATTGCTACGTGCCGCGCCGGAAGGGCTTCGCCAACCCGATCTCGCTATTCGTGAATATCGAGCAGGCCTGCGCGGCGATCCAACGCCACGCCGCGCGCCAGGGCCCCCTGCCGGCACCGGACCTGATCGATCCGGCCTTCTGGATCTACGACATCGGGGAGAACGGCGATCTCTCGGTCGATGCCGCGGTGAGCAGCGGCGTCGGGAGCCTGATCGCGCTGTTCCGCGACCTGCCGAACGCGAAGGCGTCCTTCGCCACCAAGACCGTGAACCGCGACCTGTTGAACTACGATCCGCAGGGCAAGACGCGGATCCGCTTCTCGCTCATGCCGGCGCGCATCGCCCGAATCGTCGACGTGCGCACTGCCCCGATGCCGGAGCGGATCGCCGCGATCAACGATTTCGTGGCGGCGGGCTACGAGGTCCACGCCAACTTCTCGCCCGTGATCCTGTACGAGGGCTGGGAGGCCGATTGGCGCGCCCTCTTCGCCGAGATCGACGGCACGCTCTCGGACGCCGCCAGGGCGCAGCTCAAATGCGAGATCATCATGCTGACCCACAACGCGGATCTGCACGCGGTCAATCTGGGCTGGCACCCCCGCGCTGAGGATCTGCTGTGGCGGCCCGACATCCAGGAGGCCAAGGTGTCGGAGGGCGGAGGCGCGAACCTGCGTTACCGGGCCGGCTGGAAGGGCCGGTGGCTCACGCGCTTCAAGGCGCTCCTCGCCGAGACCCTGCCCACCTGCACGGTTCGCTACGCGTTCTGAACTCCCGGCCGGGCCCGGCGTTGGAGCGCCATTGAGAGGGGCAGGATCATGTCCACGCACGAATCCTATATCGGCGAGGCCGTCGCGCTCGCCGCCGAGAACGTCGCTGCGGGCGGCTCGCCCTATGGGGCCGTGATCGTGCGCGACGGCGCCGTCCTCGTCCGGGCGGCCAACACCGTCCACGCGACCAACGACCCGAGCGCCCATGCCGAGATGGTGGCGCTGCGTGAGGCGAGCCGGATCCTGGGCCGCCGCGACCTGTCCGATTGCGTGATGTATGCAAGCGGGCGCCCCTGCCCGATGTGCCACGCCGCGATGCGGCTAGCCGGCTTCAAGCGCGGCTACTTCGCGTTCTCGGCCGAGGAGGCCGAGCAGTACGGAGCCGGAAGCGCTTCGATCTATGCCGAGCTGTGCCAGCCCCTCGACGCGCAACCGATGCAGCTCAGCCAGCTCAGACCGGCGGGCGATTCGCCCTACCCGGCATGGCGGGCGCGGCGGGACGCCTGACGCCTCAGTGCGTCCAGGGCGCGGTGCGGTTGAATTTGAAGTTATCCGAATAGGACAGGCCCTTGCGGGCGGCGGGCTTGGCCGGCTGCTCGACGCGGTAGGCGATGCCCTCGCGCTTGGCGTAGGCCACCGCCTCCTCCTCCGTGTCGAATTCCAGCCGGACCTGCTGCATCATGTCGGAGGATCCGTTCCAGCCCATCAGCGGATCGATCTCGCGCGGGCTGGTCCGGTCGAACTCCAGGACCCACTGCTTGGTCCGGGCGAGGCCGGACTGCGTGGCATCCCGGGACGGACGGAAGATGCGGGCACTCGGCATCTGACGCGACAGGCTCCTGAACAAATGGTCGGGGCGATAGGATTCGAACCTACGACCCCCTGGTCCCAAACCAGGTGCGCTACCAGACTGCGCCACACCCCGACATCCCGTTTACGGGCTCAGATCCCTAGCGTTTCGCCCGTCCGGCCGCAAGGCGAGCCTGCGTCGCACGGGGGCTGAAATGGCGCCACTCTATGGCGCCGCGGCCGGACCACGCCGCGGTGCGGGGCGTGGTTCGTGATCAATCACCGAAACTCACAGGAAATACCCGGGTCGATCGACCGCCAATCCGTCAGTCGACCGTGACAGCGGCATTGGTAAATGATTTGCTAATGTCTCCTGCCGCGCCCCGGCGCGTGATGGAGGGATCCCAGTGTTGGACGATAATGATCCGCGCCGGTACGACGACCCGATCTGGTACGATCGGGCCGAGGTCGACGAGCCGCCGAGCCTGATGCTGAACGCGGTGGCGTATCTATTCCTGGTGCTGCTGGCCTGCTGCGCCATCGCGGTGAAGCTGTACTGGCTTCCAAACGCTCTGTGGTGCCGCATCGCCGGGTGGGTCGAGCGCCGCTGGGTCGCGGCGACCAAACGGCTGTGATGCGCAGGCCCGGGAGTCTCGAGCCGCTCACGTCCGTTACAAAAGTCTCATGATTGGCCAATAGGCGTTTGCGCCTGTTGTCGTGTATATCCGGGACATGCTGCGCTGCACAACGTGAGGCGGTCATTCCGGTCGTCGGACAAGGCTTGGTTTCAGGTCGCGCTGAACTGGTTGCTCGATCAGCCCAGGAGGCACCGGATCGATGACCGGCACAGAGACGTTGACGTCCCCAACGGCCAGCAAGTCGCGACGCGCGAACGCCGCCCGTCCGGTCGATACCCCCCGATTTCCTCCGGGACGACCGGTCCTCCGCATTCTCCAACCTGGGAAGCCGGCTTGTGGCGCTGGACGCGGCCTAGCCATCCCGGCAGAGTCCGCGGCGACGCATCCGCGCGCGCTCACCTTGTTCGGCTCGCGGACGACACGACGCGCCTGGCTCCTGCCGATGATGCGCCGGGTTCCAGTGCGAGCGGGCGCCGATCCCGGCAGGCAGGCCATGTCGGGTTGCGGCTGGGCCGGATACCAAGATTTCAGATCGGGCGGGTTTCCGCCTGGATCCGATATTAGGAATGGCTTAATTTCCGGATCGGCGACGCGTAAGGATTACGACCATGGATAAACATGCGGGCGGCTTGAACCGCCGAATAATACGCATGCGTCTCGCCGGCTCCAGATCTCTGGCCGTCGTCTGTTCGCTGGTCGCCCTGATCGTGATGGTTCCGACAAGCGGCCACGCCGTCGACAGCGATTACAGGCTCGGTGCCGGCGACAAGACCCGCGTGCGCGCGAGCGAATGGCGCGCCTCGCAGGCTCAGGTCTACGAGTGGGACGCGATATCCGGGGAATACACGATCAATTCGTCGGGCTACATTTCGCTGCCGCTGATCGGCGAGGTCAAGGCGACGGGAAAAACGACGAGCGAACTGTCCGACGTCATCGCGGAGGGCCTCGTCAAGAAGATCGGCACCGTCAAGCGGCCCGAGATCGCGATCGAGATCACCCAGTACCGCCCGTTCTACATCCTCGGTCCGGTCACCAAGGCCGGCGACTACCCCTACCGCCCCAACCTGACGGTCCTCCAGGCGGTCGGCATCGCGGGCGGGTTCCGCCGGACTGCCGACGAACGGCCGGAGCGGGAATCGATCAGCGGTGAGGGCGACCTCAACGTCCTGCAGCTGAGCCTGTCCTCCTACATGACGCGGCTGGCGCGCCTGAACGCGGAACTGGCGGACGCCAACAGCATCACCTTCCCCGCCGAAATCAACAATCAGGCCAGCAACCCGACCGTCCGCGATTTCATCAAGCAGCAGGGCAGCATCTTCCAGTCGCGCAAGGAGTCGATGCGCGCGCAGCTCAAGTCCTACGAGGCGCTCAAGGTGCTCCTCTCCCAGGAGGTCACCTCGCTCAACGAGCGGGCGCAGTCGCAGCAACGCCAGATCGAACTCGCCAAGCGCGAGCGGGATGCGGTCGATACGCTCATGAACAAGGGTCTCACCGTCAACGCGCGGCAATCGACCCTCGAACAGCAGCTCGCGCAATTCGAGTCGTCCAAGCTCGATATCTCGACCTCGATTCTTCGTGCCCAGCAGGAGCTGAGCAAGGCCGATCGGGACAGCCTGGAGCTGCGCAACAAGTTCAGGAATTCGGTCTCCGACGAAATCCATGAGGTCTCCCTGAAGATGCAGGAGACCAAGGAGAAGATCAGCACGGCCCAGGCGCTGCTGTCCGAGACAGACGGCTTCATCTCGAAGGCGAGCGATCGAAACGCCCGGATCTCCTACAGCATCGTCCGAAAGGTCGACGGCAAGGCGCAGGAGATCGCAGCCGAGGAGAGCACGCCCGTCTTCCCCGAGGACGTCATCCGCGTGCGGATCAACCGGCGGCCCGACTTCGCCGAGACCGGGCGCAGCGAGCTCGGGTCCGAGCAGGCGGCCGGCCAGCTTCCCGGAGCGCAGCTGAAGAGCATCCGCTAGACGCTCTGCACCGACGTAGACACCGGCTCGGCGCGCCGCAGGGCGCCCGACCCGCCACACACGGCTGCAGCACACGCTGGCACCGCGGTCTCGACGATGGAGGACGTCTCCATCGTCGAGACCGCGAAGATGCAGTCTGCGCCGAAGGCCACCACAGCACAGCCCGCGCCACCGCGTCTCGAATTGGTGCCGCGCGAGATATCTCGAAAAACCAGTCCGTTCCAGGCCGAGGCAAACTGAATGAAAGTTGCGATCGTTCATTACTGGCTGGTGGGAATGCGCGGCGGCGAGAAGGTCGTGGAAGCCCTGTGCAACATGTATCCGAACGCCGATATCTTCACCCACGTCTATGATCCGGCGGCGATCTCCCCGACCATCAAGGCGCACCAGATCAAGACGTCGTTTATCGGCCGGTTGCCGTTCTCGGTGGCGAAATACAAGTCGTACCTGCCGCTCATGCCCATGGCGCTGGAGCAGCTCGACCTGCGCGGCTACGACCTCGTGATCAGCAGCGAGTCAGGGCCCGCGAAGGGCATCATCCCGCCCTCCGCCTCGACCCATATCTGCTATTGCCACTCCCCGATGCGCTACGTCTGGAACATGTTCCATGATTACCGGGAGCGCACGGGTTTCATCAACCGACTCGTCATGCCGCCCGCGGCACATTACATTCGCAATTGGGACGCGATTTCCGCCAACCGCGTCCACGAGTTCGTGGCGAATTCCGCCACGGTCGCCCGTCGCATCGAGACCTACTATCGGCGCCAGGCGACGGTGGTCTATCCGCCGGTCGATACGGCTGCCTTCTCCATCGTACCCGACCAGGAGATCGGCGATTTCTACCTGATGGTGGGCGAACTCGTCCGCTACAAGCGCCCCGAACTGGCCGTCGAAGCGTTCAACCGGCTGCAGAAGCCCCTGGTGGTGATCGGCGGCGGCGAGATGCTGCGTGAGCTGCGCAGCCTCGCGGGTCCCACGGTGAAGATCCTCGGGCCGCAGCCCTTCCCGGTCCTTCAGCATCACTATGCACGCTGCCAAGCCCTGATCTTCCCGGGCGAGGAGGATTTCGGCATCGTTCCGGTCGAAGCGATGGCGAGCGGCCGCCCGGTGATCGCGTATGCGCGCGGCGGAGCGACGGAAACCGTCCAGGATTCGATCACCGGCACGTTCTTCCATGAACAGACCGTCGATTGCCTGATCGACGCGGTCGAGCGCAGCCGGCAGATCGCCTTCGAACCGGAGCGTATCGCCCGCCGGGCCTCGGAGTTCGGCCTGGATCGTTTCACCCGCGAGATGTCGCAGTTCATCGACCGGACCATGGCGCGATCGGGGGCGGACAGCCGGCCCAACCTTTAGAGCGCGCCGCCGGAATGGACGCCGTTTCGCTGGGGCGCACTCGGAAAGGTCTGATGGCCTGATGGATCGCCCAGCTCGCACCGCACCCTTCAGCGCTCCGGCGGGTGGAAACACCGGAGCCTGGACTTTCTCCTGCATCATCGGCGTGGCGCGCCTGTCGGTCATGGCCCGGAACGCACCATGAAGAAGATTCTGTTCGTCACGCATGCTGCCCATTACGGGGGCGCCGAACTCTTTCTTCGCGATATCGTCGTCCATGCGAAGCAGACCGGCCGCCATTGGCCGGTCGTCTTCCTCGACGACGGACCTTTGGTTCAGGATCTGATCGATGCGGGATCGGACGCCAGGACCGTGAAGGCCGGCGCTCAGATCCTGAGGCTGAAGCGCGGATCAAGCATTCGCGCTGTCGTCTCGGCCCTGATCGGCATCTTCGCGGTCGTGGGCGCACTGATCAGGGCTTTTCGCGGCGTCGACGTGGTCTGCGCCAACAGCCAGAAGTCCCTGTTCCTGGCCGGTCTCGCCGCACGCCTCGCGCGCAAGCCGTTCGTCTGGATCCTGCACGATCTGGTGACGGACAGCAGTTTCTCGCCAACGATGCGGCGGGCCCTGGTCTTCTTCGCCAACCACATGACGTCCCACGTGGTGACCAATTCCCTGGCCGCCCGGGACGCTCTGATCGAATGCGGCGGCAGGGCCGACTCGATCTCCGTCGTCTACAACGGTTTCGATTTCGCGGCGGATGTCCCCGCCGCCTCGGACACGGATCGCGGTTCGGTCCTGCAGGAAGCCGGTCTGCCGGATCTTCCGACGGTCGGCCTGTTCGGCCGTATCGCCACGTGGAAGGGCCAGCACGTTCTGATCGAGGCGGTGGAGCGTGTTCCGGGCCTGCAGGCCCTCGTGGTCGGTGACGCGACCTATCAGGACAGCGCCTATTTCGATCGCATCCGGGCCCTGGTCGAACAGAAGCACCTGTCCGATCGGGTCAAATTCCTGGGCTTCCGAAAGGACGTCCGGCGCCTCATGGCGGCGGTCGATATCGTGGCGCACACGTCGATCGACCCGGAACCGTTCGGACGCGTCATCGTCGAGGGCATGGCGTTGGGCCGTCCCGTGGTCGCCACGCGGGGCGGCGGGGTGGGCGAGATCATCGATCACGGGACGACCGGCCTCCTCTATCCGCCGGGAGACGGCGTGGCCCTGGCCGAGGCCTTGCGCTCGCTCCTGAGCGACCGCGCGATGGCCTCCCGCCTAGCCGCGGATGGGCGCAGCACGGTCACGGCGCGCTTCTCGATCGAACGGTCCGTTCAGGATCTCGATCGGGTGTTCGATGGCCTGTGAGGCGGCCCGTTCAGAGGGGCGAACCGACGCCCGGTCGGCATTTTGCCGTCGCTCGACCTGTCAAGGAAACGGCGCGTTTGGAGGCCGGGGGCCGGTGTTCCGACCCGGTGTTCCAAAGTCGGATACCTCGAAGTGGCTGCTTCTTGAGACCTCGGGGCGGCGTCGCCCCCCGCTCCGGTTCGTGCCGAGCGGCTGGACGCCCTGCGAGCGGTGATGCCACGTAGATTCAGGCAGGAGGTTGGAATGACTGTACACTGCACGTTGATGCTGACGACCACCGAGAAACTCGGCGCCTGGGATTTCATCGTTGTGCCGCGCATCGGGGAGACCATCGTGCTTCCGCCGCTCGCCGGGGCGCAGGCGCCCGAGTTCTACAAGGTGATGCTGGTTCAGCACGTCCCGCAGGTCGAGGGCATGGATGCGACGGTCGATCTGCTGGTCGAGGCGAAGGTTTGAGGCCGGCCAGATTCGCGCGCTAACGCCGTTCCGCCGGCGCGATCGACATTCCGGCGCGTGGCGTCGCCGCGCGCTCTCCGTCGTGAGCCTCTCGGCGGCGACGCGAGACGGTGGGGCGGGCGTCGATGCTGCTGCCACCGACGAAGGCGTCGACCACCGCCCGAAGATGGCTATCGTCGATTATCGCCATCTTTCGTCGGTACACGCCAGAACGTAGACGACGTGCATGCAGCGCGCCTGCGCCGCCTGCGATTTTGCATCGGCCATGCACGCCTGCATGCCGGACGACAGCACCGCCCGATCGATTCCCTCGGGGCCGCCGCAGGTGAAGATCGGCTGAAAGCCCTCGAAGCGACTGACCTGCCAAAAGATGGCGACGACCGACAAGAGGCAGAACAGCGCCACCAAACCCTTGTTGTCGTAAAACCAGTGCCGTGGCTGAGCCTCGGAAGCGGCGGCCTCACTCATCTCTGCGCCGGAGAGGCCAAGGCCACGGCATTCTTCACGATCGAGCAGCCCGTGCCCGGCCGGGACGCCGTGTCGGCCAGCTGTTTATGGGCCGCAGAAGGCCGTCCGATCGCCTTCACGCCGTCGAGGGTCCGGTCCAAACGAAGGGTCAAAGGCTCGGCGCTCGCGACCGCGCAGCTGGCCCCGATCGCAGCTTCGATCTTATGATCTCTCGCTTGTGTCATGCTCCGCTGCAAAAATCGGGGTGTCTGGTGTGCAACAAGATCGTGGTTGGCGGATGATGAGAGCCTCAAACCCCCGACCCAATCCGAGTAAAGGATTGGTGGTCTGTTGCCATAATATGTCGGTCCTCCGCAGCAGTGCCGTAGTGGGCTATTCTGGGGCCCAGAAAACCTCCGTTTCCGGAGAATAACCAGCGCCCTGTTCCGGGCTCGGCCGCCAGGTGCCCTCCGCCCTACCCGACGGGCTCGACCTCGACGTTGACGGCCTGGATGCCAAGCAGCTCTTCGTCCGGCCCTTCGACACCCCACACCACGCGCGTCACCCGGTAAGCGCCACGGACCTCATGCTTTCCGCCTAGCATGACCTCCTCGCCTCGGCGTGGGACCTGCCGCCAGAAGCGGGCACCCCACTCCTTTCCCGCCAAAAAAAACCTGATGCTGACCTCGGTATCGCGCATGACTGTTCGTCTCTTCATCCCTTTCGGCTACCTGCGCCGTCCGGACACGCTTTCGACGCCGCCGCGCAGGTGCTCGGGCGAGTGACGCCCATAGACGTCCTCGACCACGCGCTCGGTCGTGCCGAGCGCCTTCGCCACCGTGCCGAACGGCATCCCGTCCATAACGGCCCAGGTCGCGAAAGTGTGCCGTAGGACGTGGCGCTAGATCTCCTCGCCGCGCGCACCGGTGGTCCAAGCGCGGCGCAGAGGCAGGATTTGCCATCCTTCAAACTCGATCCCGTAGGCACCGGATCGCCGCCACCGCCGCATGGGCGCAGCCAGCCATTTCAACATCGGGATCGGCATCCGCCGCGTCGATGATTTTCCCTCGGCCGTGCCGTGCCGGTCGATGAGGCCGGAGCGCAGATCCACGAAGCCGGAACACGTGACCTCGATCCACTTCAGACGGAGGATCGCTTCATGCCGGGTACCCGTGTAGGGGCCCGCCAGGATGAACCGGGCGACATGGAACTGGATCAGCAGCGCGCGCATCACTATCGCTGTGTCGCCGCCAGACCGCCTTCGCCTTCCCGCCCGCCCGCCGAAGGCTCGGCGCGGCGAGCGGCATTTGCGCGGCCTGCGAGCGGGTCAGCCACCGATCCCGGGCCGGAGGCCTGTCCGGCCTCGTAATCGGCACCAGATCGAGCCGCTTGTGTTCCGCGTGCGCGTAGCCGAGTACGGCCGACAGCCCCGGCAACTTGTGGCGCGCAGCCTGATCGCCGACGCGCGGCCCCTCGGCCTCAAGTGCGAAGCGGTAGCCCGGGCCGAACTTGAACCACGGCTGCACCGTGCGCCACTTCGCGCAGGCCCGCCGCAGGTTTCAAGTCCCTGATGTATATGGTGGGCGGTGACGGGCTCGAACCGCCGACCCTCTCCGTGTAAAGGAGACGCTCTACCAACTGAGCTAACCGCCCCGCGACCGACCGTTACGGCATGCGGCCGGTCGGGCGCAAGATCCGCCGCCCGCTTGACCTGAACGCTACCCGCGATCGGCCATCCGTGCCGTCAGGGCCGGCGCGAGCCCCGTAGTCTCGGCCGGTTCCGGAGCCTGTCGCAGCTGCGCAGACCCACGCGCTGCCGCCAGGACAGAGCGGGTTCCGGCCTCGACCGAGCAGATCAGCGGGCACGCAACGCGCGATGCCAGGCGCGCCGTGAGGCCGGCGAGCCCCGCGCCCCCCAAGATCACGGTGACGGCGCCAGCCTCCGCACAGGCCCCACAGGCTTCGGCCAGCCCGGCCAGAGCGGCGTCCGGATCACGGGCGATCGCGGCGCCGCTCGGGGCGACGGTGCGGATCGCGGCGAGGCGGTCGGCGAGACCCAGCGCGGCCACGAACTCCCGCAGCATCGGCTCCCAGGCGGCGCCGCCGGTCACGATCCCGAACGGGCCCCGCGCTGCAGCCTCGTGGCAGGCGGCTTCCGCCATACCGACCACCGGCACCCGGGCGATCTCGCGCAGCGCGAACAGGCCCGGATCGCCGAAGCACGCGAGATAGACGGCGTCGCACCCTGCCTCGTGCTCGGCCAAGGCGTCGAGGGCCGCATGGCCCGCGATGGCCGCGGCGCTGCGGCTCGCGATGTAGCGGGCCCCGAAACGCCCGGTGACGGCGCGCAACGCGGCCTGGTCCCCGAGCTGAGCGCAGACATGCCTGGCGACCAGATCGGTGATCGCCGCGCTGGTGTTCGGGTTGATCAGCAGGATGCGCATCCCGGCCCTCGCACACGAAAAAGCCCCCGGGGACGATCCCCGGGGGCTTTCTTGACACGTCAGAGCGGGAGGGTGTCAGTGCGCCACGAAGGTGGCACCGTCCTCTTCGGTCCGGGCGGGCTTGGCCACGGGCAGCGGCTCCTCCCACTCGATCGCCACCGGCACACGGACCAGCGCCTTCTCCAGCACCTGATCCATCCGCGCGACCGGGATGATCTCCAGCCCGTTCTTCACGCTGTCGGGCACCTCGGCGATGTCCTTCGCGTTCTCCTCGGGGATCAGCACCGTCTTGATGCCGCCGCGGAGCGCCGCGAGCAACTTCTCCTTCAGGCCGCCGATCGGCAGGATCCGACCGCGGAGCGTCACCTCGCCGGTCATCGCGACCTCGCGGCGGACCGGGATCCCGGTCAGCGTCGAGATGATCGCGGTG
Organism: Methylobacterium sp. GC_Met_2; assembly: GCF_026540795.1. Lineage (NCBI taxonomy): Bacteria > Pseudomonadati > Pseudomonadota > Alphaproteobacteria > Hyphomicrobiales > Methylobacteriaceae > Methylobacterium > Methylobacterium sp. GC_Met_2. The sequence goes on along the minus strand of NZ_JALNUM010000012.1, from coordinate 14,231 downwards.
GCCATGGCGATGCCGGCCGACGGGCCGTCCTTCGGAGTCGCCCCCTCTGGAACGTGGACGTGGATGTCGCGCCGGTCGAATAGCGGCGGCTCGATCCCGAAGTCGATGGCCCGGGAGCGGACATAGCTCGCCGCCGCCGAGATCGACTCCTTCATCACGTCCTTCAGGTTGCCGGTGACCGTCATCTTGCCCTTGCCGGGCATCATGACACCCTCGATCGTCAGCAACTCGCCGCCGACCTCGGTCCAGGCCAGACCCGTCACCACGCCGACCTGATCGTCCGCGTCGATCTCGCCGTAGCGGAACTTCGGCGGGCCGAGGAAGACCTGAAGGGTCTCGACGGTCACCGCAACCACCTTGGTCTTGGTGATCAGGATCTCCTTCACCGCCTTGCGGATCAGGTTGGACAGCTCGCGCTCCAGGTTACGGACGCCGGCCTCCCGCGTGTAGCGGCGGACCAGCATCATCAGGCCGTCGTCGTCGATCGACCACTCGTGGGTCCCGAGGCCGTGCTTCTTCAGGGCGTTCGGGATCAGGTGCTTGCGCGCGATCTCGACCTTCTCCTCCTCGGTGTACCCGGCGATGCGGATCACCTCCATCCGGTCCATCAGCGGGCCCGGGATGTTGAGGGTGTTGGCCGTGGTCACGAACATCACGTTCGAGAGGTCGTAATCCACCTCCAGATAGTGATCGTTGAAGGTGCTGTTCTGCTCAGGGTCGAGGACCTCGAGGAGCGCCGCCGACGGATCGCCACGGAAATCCATGCCCATCTTGTCGATCTCGTCGAGCAGGATGAGCGGGTTCGAGGTCTTGGCCTTGCGCATCGACTGCACGATCTTGCCGGGCATCGAGCCGATATAGGTCCGGCGGTGGCCGCGGATCTCGGCCTCGTCCCGTACGCCGCCGAGCGACATACGGACGAACTCGCGACCCGTCGCCTTGGCGATCGACTTGCCGAGCGAGGTCTTGCCGACGCCGGGGGGACCGACGAGGCACAGGATCGGGCCGGTGAGCTTGTTCGCGCGCTGCTGCACCGCGAGGTACTCGACGATCCGCTCCTTGACCTTATCGAGGCCGAAATGGTCGTCGTCGAGCAGCGCCTGGGCGCCGAGCAGATCCTTCTTGATCTTCGAGCGCTTGCCCCACGGGATGCCGAGCATCCAGTCGAGGTAGTTGCGCACGACGGTCGCCTCGGCCGACATCGGCGACATCTGGCGCAGCTTCTTCAGCTCGGCGGTGGCCTTGTCGCGGGCCTCCTTGGTGAACTTGGTCTTCTCGATCTTCTCTTCCAGCTCGGCCAGCTCGTCGCGGCCATCCTCGGAGTCGCCCAGCTCCTTCTGGATCGCCTTCATCTGCTCGTTCAGGTAGTACTCGCGCTGGGTCTTCTCCATCTGTCGCTTGACGCGGGTCCGGATGCGCTTCTCCACCTGAAGCACGGAGATCTCGCTCTCCATCAGCGACAGGACGCGCTCCAGGCGCTGCGCCACCGTGGGGGTCTCGAGGATGCCCTGCTTGTCGGAGATCTTGACGAGCAGGTGCGAGCCGATCGTGTCGGCGAGCTTGGACGGCTCGTCGATCTGGGTCACGGCGGAGACGACCTCGGGGGAGATCTTCTTGTTCAGCTTGACGTAATTCTCGAACTCCGAAAGCACGGAGCGCGCGAGCGCCTCGGCCTCGACGCTGTCGCCGAGCTCGTCGTGCAAGGCTTCCGCGGTCGCCTCGTAATACTCGTCCGAGCGGGTGAAGCCCGTGACCTTCGCGCGGCCAACGCCCTCGACCAGCACCTTCACGGTGCCGTCGGGCAGCTTCAACAGCTGGAGCACGGAGGCAAGGGTGCCGATCTTGTAGATCGCGTCGGTGGCCGGATCGTCGTCGCCCGCGTTGATCTGGGTGGCGAGCAGGATATGGCGATCGGTGCGGACGGCCTCCTCAAGGGCGCGGATCGACTTCTCGCGGCCCACGAACAAGGGCACGATCATATGCGGGAAGACGACGATGTCGCGCAGGGGGAGAACGGCGTAGGTGCCCGTCGAACCCGGGACCACCGGCTGGCGCGATTTCGACTGTGACATGCTGACTTCCTCTCAGGACACCCGGCTTCGTCGCCTCCATGCACGGAGCGCGCCTACAGCCAGGGGCCGACCGGGCCGCGAGGGTCGGGGCTTTTTGGGACTTTGCGGCTGGTAACGCGGACCGCGCCTCGAAGGAGCGAGCGGCCACCGCGCTGAGCCTGAAGTGGCTGCGGGGAAGCGCGTTTTCAAGGCTATCCCCGCAGCGCGCCCGGCCGGAGCCGGGCGCTTAATGCAACCCTACCAAGCGCTTACGCGCTGACGCTGGCGGGTGCGTCCTTGTTGCGGTCGCCGTGGATGTAGAGCGGGCGCGACTTCCCCTCGACCACCTCGGGGCCGATCACGACCTGCTCCACGGACTCGAGGCCCGGCAGGTCGTACATCGTGTCGAGCAGGATCGTCTCCAGGATGGAGCGCAGGCCGCGGGCGCCGGTCTTGCGCTCGATCGCCTTGCGGGCGACGAGCGACAGGGCGTCGTCCTGGAAGGTCAGGTCCACGTTCTCCATCTCGAACAGACGCTGGTACTGCTTGACCAGGGCGTTCTTCGGCTCCTGCAGGATCTTCTTCAGCGCGGCCTCGTCGAGGTCCTCGAGCGTCGCCAGGACCGGCAGACGGCCGACGAACTCGGGGATGAGGCCGAACTTCAGCAGATCCTCGGGCTCGACCGAGCGGAAGATCTCGCCGGTGCGGCGGTCGTCCGGGGCCTGCACGGTCGCGCCGAAGCCAATCGAGGTGCCCTTGCCGCGCTGGGAGATGATCCGCTCCAGCCCCGCGAAGGCGCCGCCGCAGATGAACAGGATGTTGGTGGTGTCGACCTGCAGGAATTCCTGCTGCGGGTGCTTACGCCCCCCTTGCGGAGGAACCGACGCGACCGTGCCCTCCATGATCTTCAGGAGTGCCTGCTGCACGCCCTCGCCCGACACGTCGCGGGTGATCGACGGGTTGTCGGACTTGCGCGAGATCTTGTCGATCTCGTCGATGTAGACGATGCCGCGCTGCGCCCGCTCGACGTTGTAGTCCGAGGCCTGGAGCAGCTTGAGGATGATGTTCTCGACGTCCTCACCGACATAGCCGGCCTCGGTGAGGGTCGTGGCGTCCGCCATCGTGAACGGTACGTCGAGGATCCGGGCGAGCGTCTGCGCGAGCAGCGTCTTGCCGGAACCGGTCGGCCCGATCAGCATGATGTTGGACTTGGCCAGCTCGACGTCGTTGTGCTTCGTCGCGTGGGCCAGCCGCTTGTAGTGGTTGTGGACCGCGACCGAGAGGACCTTCTTGGCGAAGTCCTGGCCGATGACGTAATCGTCGAGGACGCGGCGGATTTCCTTCGGGGTCGGTACGCCGTCGCGGCTCTTCACCAGCGAGGATTTCGACTCCTCGCGGATGATGTCCATGCACAGCTCCACGCACTCGTCGCAGATGAACACCGTCGGGCCGGCGATCAGCTTGCGGACCTCGTGCTGGCTCTTCCCGCAGAACGAGCAATACAGCGTGCTCTTGGAGTCGGTGCCGCCAGTCTTGCTCATATCGGTCTCCGGATTCCTCGCGTCCGCGGCCGGCTAGGGGCGAACGCGCGACTTATGAATGTAGGGGGCCCGTTTAAAGAAACAGTGTGCTGTGCGTCTTTGACCGAAGGGCCCAATCTCGGATGCAAACACGCTGCCGCGGCGGGATCAAGGCCGCGCCGCGGCTCTAGGGGAACGCGTTACGCTCAGGCAGCCGCCGGCTCGGGGCGCTTCTCGATCACCTCGTCGATGAGCCCGAACTCCTTGGCCGCGTCGGCGGTCATGAAGTTGTCGCGCTCCAACGCGGTGTGGATGGCGTCGTACTCACGCCCGGTGTGCTTGACGTAGATCTCGTTCAGGCGCCGCTTCAGCGCCTCGATCTCGCGGGCGTGGATCAGGATGTCGGTCGCCTGACCCTGGAAGCCGCCGGACGGCTGGTGAACCATGATCCGGGCGTTCGGCAGGGCGAAACGGTGGCCGGGCTCACCGGCGGTGAGCAGGAGCGAGCCCATCGAGGCGGCCTGGCCGACACAGAGCGTCGTGACCGGGCAGCGGATGAACTGCATCGTGTCGTAGATCGACAGGCCGGAGGTGACCACGCCGCCGGGGGAATTGATGTAGAAGGAAATTTCCTTCTTCGGATTCTCCGCCTCGAGGAACAGGAGCTGCGCCACAATCAGCGAAGCGCCGTAATCCTCCACGGGCCCGGTCAGGAAGATGATCCGCTCGCGCAGCAGGCGGGAGTAGATGTCGAAGGCGCGCTCGCCGCGGCTCGATTGCTCGACGACCATCGGCACGAGCGCGTTGTTGTAGACGTCGATCGGATCTCTCATCTCGTCCTGCCCAGAGTGAGGCCCGGGGCTGCCGCGAATCAGGGCAGCCCCGGACATGTCAGCGAACACCGGCGATGCTTAACCATCGCCTAATTCTTGCCCGCCGTCCTCGGACAGGGCGGGTCTCAGTCGGCCTTGGGCTCGGTCTTCGATTCGACCTTGGCCCCGGCCTCGTCTGCCGGCTTGTCGCCGGTCGTGTCGTCGTCATCATCGTCTGCGAAAAGCGCCTCTTTCGAGACGGGCTCCTCGACGAGTTTGACCTGCCCGAGGACGTGGTCAACCACCTTTTCCTCGAACAGGGGCGCGCGGAGTTCCGCGAGCGCCTGCGCATTCTTCCGGTAGAAGTCCCAGACCTGCTGCTCCTGGCCCGGGAACTGCCGGACCCGGGCGATGAGGGCTTGGTTCACCTCGTCATCCGAGACCTTGATATCGGCGCTCTCGCCGACCTGCGCAAGCACGAGACCGAGACGGACGCGCCGTTCCGCGATCTTGCGGTACTCGGCCTGGGCCTTCTCCTCGGTGGTGTCCTCGTCCGCGAAGGTCTTGCCCCGGGTCTTGAGGTCCTGCTCGACCTGAGCCCACACGGCGGCGAATTCCTGCGCCACCAGGGAGGGGGGCAGCTCGAAGGCGTACTTCGCGTCGAGCGCGTCGAGGAGGTCCTTCTTGAGGCGGCGGCGCGAAGCCGTCTCGTAGTCCCGCCCGATCGCCTCCGACACGGCCTCCCGGAGCTTCTCCAGCGACTCCATGCCCATGGTCTTGGCGAACTCGTCGTCGACCTTGGCCTCGCCCGGGGCCTGGATCTTCATGACGGTCACGTCGAACTCGGCATCCTTGCCGGCGAGCTGCTCGGCTCCGTACTCGGCCGGGAAAGTTGCCTTCACGACGCGCTTGTCGCCGACCTTGGCGCCGACCAGCTGCTCCTCGAAGCCCGGGATGAACGAGCCCGAGCCGAGCTCGAGGTCGATGCCCTCGCCCTTGCCGCCCTGGAACTCCTCGCCGTCGATCCGGCCGACGAAGTCGATCGTGGCACGGTCGCCGGTCTGAGCCTCGGCGCCCTCCTCCCGATCGGCGAACGGACGGCCCTGGCCGGCCATGCGCTCCAGCGCCTCGTCGACCTCCGTGTCGGAGGGCTTGGCGACCTGCTTGGTGAGGCTGACGTCGGACAGATCGGCGAGCTCGAAGCTCGGCATCACCTCAAGCGCCACCTTGAAAGCGAGGTCGCCCTTGGCGTCGAGCGCCTTCTCGACCTCGGCCTGATCGGTCGGGAACTCGACCTGCGGCTCGAGCGCGAGCTTGAGGCCGTTATCGGTCACGATCTTGCGGTTGGCCTCGTTGACGGCGTTCTGCACCACCTCGGCCATCACGGAGCGGCCGTAGACCTTGCGCAGGTGCGCGACCGGCACCTTGCCCGGGCGGAAGCCCTTCAGCTGCACCTTGTCCTTCATGCCGGACAGCTCTGTGGTCAGGCGCTCCTCGAGTTCCTGGGCGGCCAGATGAACCTGAAACTCGCGCTTCAGACCCTGGGCGTTGATCTCGGTCACCTGCATCGTCGTCGTCGCTCTTCAAAAAAACCTGGGTTCGCCGACCGGGCCGGCGTCGTGCTCGCGCGGACCGGGATGCCGAGATGTCGGGTGACGGGATCGGGGCGGTCCGCTGGGACCACACCTACAGGAAAGGTCCTGGTGCGGGCGGAGGGGCTCGAACCCCCACGTCTTGCGACACTGGAACCTAAATCCAGCGCGTCTACCAGTTCCGCCACGCCCGCGCGCGCCGACATCCGGCGCATCGCCGGCCGCCGGAAGCGGGCCCTATAGCATGGGCCGACGGGGCCGCAGCAAAAAACTTGTCCTGTGGCGCCCGGGCCGCCGCACCGCTATGGAGCGGGTCCGTCGCGAAAAGCAGCCGAGACTTCATGCCGCCACCCCGCCCCGTGCCGCCGGCCGATTCGCAGGCCGGCGCCCCGTCGCGAAGGACCCTGCTGGCGGCCGTTGCCGCCTTCGGGCTCGCGCCCGAACCGGGGCAGGCCCAGACCCCTGCACCTGCGCCCGCCGCACCCGGGGCGGCCCAGGCGGAGCCCCCTGCCCTGCCGGCGGCCCCTGGGACGGCGCGGTTCCGGCCGAAGCCCGCGCCGGAGACACCAATCTGGTGCTTCGACGGCAAGGCACAGCCCCCGACCGTCCGGGTGAAGCTCGGCCAGGCGGTGCGCCTGAAGGTCGAGAACCGGACCGACAAGCCCCTGTCGCTGCACTGGCACGGGGTCCGCATCGTCAACGCCATGGACGGCGTGGGCGGCGTGACCCAGGCGCCGATCCCGCCCGGCGGCGACTTCCTCTATGCATTCACGCCGCCCGACGCCGGCTCCTTCCTGATCCGCCCCTTGGTGGTCGGCGGCGCGAGCGAGCCCTCCGGCCGCGGGCTCGCCGGCATGCTGGTCGTCGAAGAGACGAACCCGCCCGCGATCGATGCCGACGTCGCCGTCATCCTGCAGGATTGGCGGCTCCAGGACGACGGGACGCTGATGCCGTTCGGGCAGGTACCGCTCGCGGCGAGCAACGGGCGGCTCGGCAACCTCGTCACGGTCAACGGCAAGCCGGTGCCCGATACCTTCGAGGCGCGCCCCGGCGCCCGGGTCCGCCTGCGGCTGGGCAATGCCTGCAACGCCCGGGCGACGCGCATCAAGTTCGAGGGCGTGAAGGTCTACGTGGCGGCAGTCGACGGGCAGCCGACCGACACGTTCGAGCCGCTGCGGGCCACCCTGCCCTTCCCGCCCGGCACTCGCTACGACTTGATGGTCGACCTGCCGGACAATGAGGGCGCCACCTGCGAGATCCAGGCGCTGATCGGCAAAGGTCTGACGCTGGCGAGCGTCACCGCGAAGGGCCCCCGGATCACCGAGAAGCGGCCGCCGATCGGCCCGATCGGCGAGAACAAGCGGCTGCCGGCCGAGGTCAAGCTTCAGAACGCCTTGCGCCGCGACGTGGTCATCACCGGCGGCGCCTTCGTGCCGAAAGACAAGAAGGACGGGGCCAGCCCCGATCCGGTCTTTACCGGCGACCCGCAGAAGATCTGGTCGGTGAACGGGATCAGCGGCACCACCGGCCTCCCGCCGATCTTCACGGTGAAGCGCGGCCAGGTCGTGGTGCTGGCCCTGCGCAACGAGACCGCCTTTCCGCAGGCGCTCCACCTGCACGGGCACTGCTTCCGCCTGCTGCACCCCCTGGATGACGGTTGGGAGCCCTACTGGCTCGACACGTTCCAGTTGCTGGAGGGCCGCACCGCACGGATCGGCTTCCTGGCCGACAATCCCGGCCGGTGGCTGATCAGCGCCACGGTGCTGGAGCGGTTCGACACCGGCCTCTGGACGTGCTTCGACGTCACGTAGCGCCGGTTCTTCGCGATCAATCCGCCGAACCGGCCACGACTTCGAGATCGCGCAACACCGCGGGCATCAGCTCCGGAATGTCCTCGGCGATCAGCCCCGGCCCGTGACGCAGGCCGGCATCCCCGTGGAGCCAGACGGCGGCGGCGGCGGCCTCGAACGGCTCCATGCCTTGCGCCATCAGGCCGGCGATCAAACCAGCCAGGACATCGCCCGACCCGGCGGTCCCGAGATAGGGGCTGCCATGATCGTTGATCGCCGCCCGCCCATCCGGGCTGGCGATGACGGTGTCGGCGCCCTTAAAGACCACCACGGCGCCGGTGAGGGATGCAGCGGCGCGGGCCCGGGCGACCTTGTCGGCCCCCTCGGCCATGGCTGGCGTGCCTTCGAACAGCCGCGCGAACTCGCCGGCATGCGGTGTCAGCACGGCCCGCGCCGCACCGTCCTCCAGATGCGCGGCAAGGAGCCGCGCCTGACCGGAAAAGCTCGTCAGCGCGTCGGCATCGAGGACGAGGCCGCGTCCCGCCGAGGCCGCCACCGCGACACGCTCCCGGGTCGGCTCACCGGCGCCGAGACCGGGGCCGGCCAGCACCACGTTGAGACGCTCGTCGGTGAGCAGGTCATCAAGGTCGTCGGCGGTCTCGCAGGATCGCAGCATGATCGCCGTGAGGTGGGCGGCGTTCTCGGCCAGCGCCCCGGGCGGCGAGGCGATCGTCACGAGGCCGGCCCCGATCCGCAGGGCGCCTCGGGCGGCCAGCCGGGCGGCGCCGGTCTTCGTGGCAGGGCCGGATAGCACCAGGGCATGGCCACGGGTATATTTGTGGCTGGCTCCGGTGAGCCGTGGAAACGCCGTCGCCCACAGATCGGGCCCGTTCCGGTCGAGCGGTGCCCTGCAGGCGGCCAGACCCGCCTCCAGGGCCGCCGGTCCCGTGCCGATATCCGCAACGTTCAGCGGCCCGCACAGGCTTCGCCCCGGCTGCAGCAGATGGCCCGGCTTGAGCGTCACGAACGTCACGGTCTCGGTCGCCCGGATCGCCGCACCGCGGACGGCTCCGGTATCGCCGTCGATGCCGCTCGGAATGTCGACGGCGAGAACGGGATGTCCGCCCGCGTTCACGGCCTCGACCAGCGCGCGGGCATCACCGTCGAGGTCCCGCGACAGACCCGCGCCGAACAGCGCATCGATCACAAGATCGCAGGGCGGGAGTTCCCCGGAGAAAACTGGTCCGACCGGCCCGGTCCATGACCCCGCCGCCAGGGCGACATCGCCCGTCAGCGCCCCGCGATCACCGAGCAGCCGCAGATCGACCGCGTAGCCGTGCTCGGCCAGTAGGCGCGCGGCCACGAAGCCGTCGCCGCCGTTGTTGCCGGGCCCGCACAGGACGAGGGCGCGCCCCCCCGTCGGCAGCCGAGCCCGGGATCCCGCCGGCGATGGCCACGGCATCGACCTGTCTCATGGCCGCGACCGTCAGCAACCGCATGTGAGCCTCCTGTTTGCCCGTGCGTCGACCAGACTTGGCGAAAAGCGCGCCAGAAAACCAGAAAACGCCCGCATGATGTGCGATAGTCGCACAGAGATTGGGCATTCTCGTTGGGCATGCCGTCAAATCGGCATGGCGAACCCGTCACGGGGATGTTAGAAATACTCCGCATCGTAGCGCGGGCCCGGGCGGCATGAAGAAGATCGAAGCGATCATCAAGCCTTTCAAGCTCGACGAGGTGAAGGAGGCGCTCCAGGAGGTCGGCCTCCAGGGCATCACCGTCATCGAGGCGAAGGGTTTCGGCCGCCAGAAGGGCCACACGGAGCTCTATCGGGGCGCCGAATACGTGGTCGACTTCCTGCCGAAGGTGAAGCTCGAGATCGTCCTGTCGGACGCGCTGGTCGAGGGCGCCGTGGAGGCGATCCGCAAGTCGGCCCAGACCGGCCGGATCGGCGACGGTAAGATCTTCGTGTCGACCATCGAGGAAGCGATCCGCATCCGTACCGGCGAGACCGGGACCGACGCGATCTGACGGCAGCCGGCGTGCACATCCGGAGCCGCCGCTCCCGATCTGCCTAAGAATGCACCCTGCGCGAATGTCCGGCATTGGCGCGCTTCGCCCTGGAGCGCAGCCGCCGACACCCCACATCCCTGGGAACGGCCGGTACGATCGGTCGCTCGAATCCCGTGCAGGAGGATGTGCAATGGCCGATACGGACCTACGCGAGACGGCCCAGATCTATAATCTGACCGCTTTCCGCCGCGCCCGCGCGACGCCGCGGGCGATCGTAGCGACGAAGCCCGCGGCGGTGCCGAGCGTAGGCGGCGGCGCGTGGTATCATGACGCCGCGATCCGTGAGGACGAGCGTCCGCGCCGGTCCTGAGCCATCCGCTCCCCGCACAGCAGGTGACGCGTCCCACCGATTCACGGTGCATGCTCGACGGCATCGCTTTGTTTTTTTCTCCTCTGTCCGTTCCCCTGCAGGGTTCAGAAACGGCAAAGCCGGACCCGAGGGCCCGGCTTCATTGACGATATGGTCGGCCCCGCGTCTTACGCGGCTGCAGCGGCCTCGGTTGGTACGGAAGCGACGGTCTTCAGCACCTGCGAGGCGATCTGGTAGGGGTCGCCCTGAGAGTTCGGACGGCGGTCCTCAAGGTAGCCCTTGTAGCCGTTGTTGACGAACGAGTGCGGCACGCGGATCGAGGCGCCGCGGTCGGCCACGCCGTACGTGAACTCGTTGATCGATGCGGTCTCGTGCTTGCCGGTCAGGCGCATGTGGTTGTCCGGACCGTAGACGGCAATGTGCTCCTCACGGGCGCTCTTGAACGCCTCCATGAGCTTCTCGAAATACGCCTTCCCGCCATGCTCCCGGAGGAACGAGGTCGAGAAGTTGCAGTGCATGCCCGAGCCGTTCCAGTCGGTGTCACCGAGCGGCTTGCAATGGTACTCGACGTCGATGCCGTACTTCTCGCACAGGCGCTGCAGCAAGTAGCGGGCCATCCACATCTCGTCGGCGGCCTTCTTGGAGCCCTTGCCGAAGATCTGGAATTCCCACTGGCCCTTGGCCACCTCGGCGTTGATGCCCTCGTGGTTGATGCCGGCATCGAGGCAAAGGTCGAGGTGCTCCTCGACGATCTGGCGGGCGACATCGCCGACGTTCGAATAGCCGACGCCGGTGTAGTACGGGCCCTGCGGGGCCGGGTAGCCGGAGGACGGGAAGCCGAGCGGGCGGCCGTCCTTGTACAGGAAGTACTCCTGCTCGAAGCCGAACCAGGCGCCGGCATCGTCCAGGATGGTGGCGCGTTTGTTGGACGCGTGCGGGGTCGTGCCATCCGGCATCATCACTTCGCACATCACCAGCACGCCGTTCTTCCGGGCCGGATCAGGGAAGTGGCGCACGGGCTTGAGCATGCAGTCGGAGCTGCCGCCCTCGGCCTGCTTCGTGGAGGAGCCATCGAAGCCCCACATCGGGAGCTGCTCGAGGGTCGGGAAGCTGTCAAATTCCTTGATCTGCGTCTTACCACGGAGATTCGGGGTCGGCGCGTACCCGTCGAGCCATATGTACTCGAGCTTATATTTGGTCATTCCGGTTCTCTCGTCCGTATCGATGCGCGACCGGGGTACCCCTGGGCAACGCGAACGGCTTGCCGCCTCTCCGACGGCCGCCGTCGCGGAAGCATGGGTCGTGCCAAACGAACGACCACGCGCTGCGGGCACCGCCTTTGACGTCGGTCCTTGCGTTCACGGACTCGAGAGCGCGCCAACATCGTACTCGATCGTCCCACCGCCGAGCCGATTCCCGCACCCTGCGGGTGGCAACACGCGCCCGTGACGGATATCAAGCGCCGCTCGCTGGTGCCGCCCGACTGAGAGCGGGTGCGTCGCGAGCGTGTTTCCGAGCGATCCCTGGAGGATGCCCACGATGACCACTGCGGCCGAGGTGCTGAAGACGATCCGGGACAACGACGTGCGCTACGTGGACTTCCGGTTCACCGATCCGCGCGGCAAGTGGCAGCACGTCACGTTCGACGTGTCGCTCATCGACGAGGAGATCTTCGACGAGGGCACCATGTTCGACGGCTCCTCGATCGCCGGCTGGAAGGCGATCAACGAGTCCGACATGCTGCTCATGCCGGACCCAGCCACCGCCACCCTGGACCCGTTCTTCTCGGCCGCGACCCTGTCAATCGTCTGCGACGTGCTGGAGCCGGCCACCGGCGAGCCCTACGCCCGCGATCCCCGCGGCACCGCCAAGCGCGCCGAGGCCTACCTGCAGCAGACCGGCATCGGCGACACGATCTATGTCGGCCCCGAGGCCGAATTCTTCGTGTTCGACGACGTGAAGTTTGCCGCCGACCCGTACCGCACCGGCTTCGAGCTCGACTCGACCGAGCTGCCGACCAACGGCTTCACCGACTACGAGGGCGGCAACCTCGGCCACCGGGTCCAGACCAAGGGCGGCTACTTCCCGGTCCCGCCGCAGGATTCGGCGCAGGACATGCGCGGCGAGATGCTGGCCGCCATGCAGTCGATGGGCGTGAAGGTCGAGAAGCACCATCACGAGGTGGCCTCGGCCCAGCACGAGCTCGGCATGAAGTTCGACACGCTGACGCTGCTCGCCGACCACATGCAGATCTACAAGTACTGCATCCACAACGTCGCGCAGAGCTACGGCAAGTCGGCGACCTTCATGCCCAAGCCCGTCTACGGCGACAACGGCTCTGGCATGCACGTCCACCAGTCGATCTGGAAGGACGGCCAGCCGGTCTTTGCCGGCGACAAGTATGCCGGCCTGTCGCAGGAATGCCTCTGGTACATCGGCGGCATCATTCGCCACGCCAAGGCGCTCAACGCCTTCACCAACCCGTCGACCAACTCGTACAAGCGTCTGGTGCCGGGCTACGAGGCACCGGTGCTGCTCGCCTACTCGGCGCGCAACCGCTCGGCCTCCTGCCGTATCCCGTGGACCAAGAGCCCGAAGGCCAAGCGCGTGGAAGTCCGCTTCCCCGATCCGATGGCGAACCCCTACCTCGCCTTCTCGGCGCTGCTGATGGCCGGCCTCGACGGCATCCGCAACAAGATCGACCCGGGTCCGGCCATGGACAAGGACCTCTACGAGCTGCCCCCACGGGAGCTGAAGAAGATCCCGACCGTGTGCGGCTCGCTCCGCGAGGCGCTGACCAGCCTCGACAAGGACCGGGCCTTCCTCAAGGAGGGCGGCGTGTTCTCGGACGACCAGATCGACTCGTTCATCGAGCTGAAGATGGCCGAGGTGCTGCGCTACGAGATGACCCCGCACCCGATCGAGTTCGTGCAGTACTACTCGCTGTGATGTGACGGGGCCGGGCGCGATGCCCGGCTCCGCCTCAAAGTCCGATAGATCAGCACGCAACCTATCGCTGCCCGAGTCCGCAACGGAACAAAATATGAACATCCTTGACAAATAAGATAATTAGCCTAATATGAGCGGGTGCAGCTGGCGGGGTGCTCCATGCTCTTTGATGAAATTGTCGTTCAGCGAACGAGATGGCACCTCGCGGCTCTCAAAGTGGAGCTGAAGCTATTTCGTCTCAAACTCACTGTCAGCGCCTACAATCCCGGTCAGCCACGGGTGCCTGCTGGACGTCGAGATGGTGGACAATGGACGGATGAGGATCGTCTCGGAGGTCGTGGAGCGAATGATGACGCGCGCCTTATCTTCGTAGGAGATGCAGACGATCAGCGGTACAGAGTTGATCTTCTGGCTGAAGAGGGAAGAAGACACGCGATAAGAGAGCATGTCGGGAAGTCTGATACCGAATTGTTTGAGCGTGTTCAAAAATCACAGTGGCGCTCATTGGTAGCCAATGGAGGCATGAGAAGAAACGGCGGCTTTGAATCGTTAGAAACCGCGAATAATCTCGTAAATCAAGCCATTGAAACCAATAAAGCGGCGGTCGATCGAGTTGCATCGGGCGAAGACGATCGTAAATTTATAAGAAAGATGTTTGATTATAAAACTGGCAGAGAAGCTTATAGCACCGACGAAGGTGCCGTATATATGCGCGACACATATAGTGCTGGAGTTGAACTGAGGCACGATCCCCGTTCACCAGCGGGTTTTTTATTCGAACAGCTTATCCTCTAACGGAGGGGGACTAAAATCGAGTTATCTGCAGAATTCCGAGCATTCACTTCGCAATTATATCAAGATATTTTAGATGACGTGTCTAGTGTAGACGAAATGATTGACACGGTTTTGTCCCCGATGAAAGACAAGGGCGATCGTCAGAAGCTCGGAATTTTTATCGACATGATCACGCGAGAAGATATATCTGATGTTGAATTGCGAAAGCTGTGGTGGACATCACCCGCTGATATTGCTTTCTACGATGGCGCCGAACTAAGAGCCTTCCTCAAACGGGTGCGGGACAGACTATAGAGCCCGGCCCGGCGATCGGCAGAGGATCGATAAGGCAACGAACTA
>NZ_JALNUM010000119.1:0-17901 GCF_026540795.1 Methylobacterium sp. GC_Met_2 | reverse complement strand
GCGGGCTTCCAGCAGGGCTCTGTGGGCCGTTTGGTGCCGCGGGGCGAGGGGTTGGCGGGGTGTGCTGCGTTACAAGGGGGCAAGCACCCCTATGCGCCGGATCGGCGCGCTGGGCAGGTCCGCACGAACCACCAAATCGCCTGTACCGGGTCGCCGCCAATATAGATTGGGAAATGTTCAGCTTAGCCATTATTGTATCACCCAATCCGCTCGATTATCCAAGACTATATCCGGTGCGTTTTTCTTATTTACCCGACGTCGGCAATCTTTGATGCCTATCCGAATCGAATACGACTCAACAAATGCAGCATCAATGCCTTCAATGGGACGGGATATTGTTGTACCGTAATTTTAAATGCTACGCTGTCAGCAGCGAGTAGCCCCGAACACTGCTTGTGCCCGGGGCAACTTCCTCAGCCAATCAGACCACGTTTGCTGAGCGCGCGGGAAACCCACCAGAGCGCTTGTTCCTTATTCCGGAAGGTTCCCTGCGCCACCAAGCCGTCGATGGCGTAGGCGAGCACTGCCTCGAAAGCCGCCGTGGGCGCCAGGGACAGAGTCGGGATCACGTCATCCAAAGCGGCCTCGAGGTGATCCTGCGACACGCGCAGCTTCGCGCGCCGAGCTCGGGCTTGTTCAAGTCTAGTCATCGTTCTTCTCCGTGATGGCAGGGTGCCATCACGGAGCCTTTACGTGACGCGGCAGACGCCCCACGCAGCCGGTACGGACCATCGCAATGGCCTTTGCAGCACGGCGCCCCTTCCGATCGTCGTCATGGGTCAACACGAGCCTGCCGCATGTGACGTTGGCCTAAGCGTCGGCCTGTAGGACGCCGACCGGGGGTTGGATAGCCCAGCCCCCGCCGCCACCGTTTTTGCCTGCTGACGAGGGCGGAAACGGCGTCAGCAGGCTCGCCGGGGCTCTTAAGCTCGGGTCTGTCGGACCACGATCGTCGGTACCGATCAG
Organism: Methylobacterium sp. GC_Met_2; assembly: GCF_026540795.1. Lineage (NCBI taxonomy): Bacteria > Pseudomonadati > Pseudomonadota > Alphaproteobacteria > Hyphomicrobiales > Methylobacteriaceae > Methylobacterium > Methylobacterium sp. GC_Met_2. The sequence goes on along the minus strand of NZ_JALNUM010000119.1, from coordinate 16,935 downwards.
AATCAGCCTGCGGCAACGGGGGCCAGCGGTGTTGCTTTCCCCTTTGGCTGCGTGGTGGCGCCAAGCGATGAGACGGCGGCCGGATGATAAGCGGCAGCACTAGGAAGGCGAGCGTGGCGGTATCGACCGCTATCGTTGCGGTCAAGAACAAGCGGGATCGGTGGCAAACGAACGGCCAATCGGAATGCAGCAATATCCGCGCTTTAGGCCTGACGTCTTAGGTAAATACTAATTGAAAACATGATCGATGCGATACCGTTGGAGCGAAGCCAAGGCACAGCAGCGTCATTCTGCAACGCCTGCTACAGATGTCTGAAAATGACGCCTGTATATGAATACCTATGCCCGGATGGCCCCGTCAGCCCTGGGAAGCATGCACAAACTGGAGAGCATGCGCAGCATCAACCTGTATTGAACCTCAAAACACCCACCGAACCCTGCCCACAGGGAGACCAAGGCCCCTGAGCAACACCGGAAACCATATCCCATGAGCAGCACCGCCAGCGCCCGCCAGATCACCGAAGCTTACGGAGACTGGGCCATGCGGTTCCGGGAAGATGGCTGGACCCCGTACCTGTTGACGCTGATGTTCCGGCAGCTGCGGGGCTCGCCTGCGGCGGTTGCGCGCCAGATGGAACGTGAGGCGGAACGGGTCTACGGCCGGTTCATCACGCGCGTGCGCCGGGATCCAGGGGCACCGTCGAGCGTCGGCCGCCTGCCGGTGTGGATTTGCAGCCCTGACTACCCCGTCTTTAAGCACTCTAAGCAGAGTTTGGAGGAGGTGACGATCAACGATGGGCGCCACCTGCACGGTCTCGGCTTTCAGCCCCCACCCCAGCATTCGCGTCTGGCAGAGCCTGTTGATGAGCATTTTGCGGCACGGCAGGACTTCTACGTCCGACCGGACCTCCCCCTGCTGCGCCTGCACGCCAAGCTGATCACGCACAATCTAGATGGCGTGGTCGATTACGCGCTGAAAGCGATGTGGCGGGGCTTGATCGGCGAGGATGGCGTGTTCGTCCTACCCCGCAGCAGGTCAGAAATAAGCTCGAGCAGCACCTTCCCCGTCCGAAGGTTCCACTAACCGAATTGCGACGCCGGCCATCACCACCGGCGTCGCACAATGAAGTCTACGACTGGTCGAGGATCTCTTCAATCAAAAAACACTTCCAATCGTATTCTTCTTTGTCTTGCCGCCGCAGCCTCAAAACAATCGAACTATAATTCTCGGTCTCTAGAATTCGCGCTAGTAGATTATTTGGATCATCAACCATCAGCATGGTCTTAGGATTGTACTTCGGCCGCCTCTGCTTTGGCTGAAACGGTGCTTCTATCGCCCTCCTGATTACTGCTGATCGGTCGGGCGTAGCCACTTTCGGAGCAGGGCGCGGTGGTTGTTGTGCTATCTCAGAAAATTTTTCTCCAAAGGTAAAGTCTTTATCGATGTTTTCATTGTCGTGATCTTCTACCGTCGGCCCCACACCTTCCTGGTCGTCTTCGTTTTTCTCAGTCGCCCTTATCCGACGCCAGAACTCAGCCATTCCTAGTTGCTTCAACTTGCCGGCGACTTCTTGCGGTTCCATATTGCCGCTTGCGAAATAGCCAGCGAGATCGCCATACGACCGGACTAATTCGTATTCAGCCCCACTAATAGCTGCAACATCAAAAATAAGTCTGGCCGCTGCGGTACTTATTTTCCGAGGACCCCTAGCATCGTCGTGGAAAAACGCGTGTGCTAGCAGCTTACCCCGGAGGCCGGGGGTGTTGTTGACGTCACGAATAAACTCAGCCAAAAAAGCGACTGCCTCACACTTCGCCTCCCGATGCGAAATTTTATCAGCTTCTAGGTCGCTCCTGCACTGTTCAAGCCCTTGGATTCGATCTTTATCATAGACTTTGATCCAAGCATGAAGCCTACAGCTCATTTTATAGCCCATTGACATTGGGTGGCCCTTTCTAAAACAGAAATTCTGTATTAAAGTGCGGAGATCAGCGACATGTTGATGAAGCGTCAACCGTCGTTGGCCAGAGGCGCTAAACTGATTTGTTAGGCGGCCAGTCGGTGGCTGTTGGCGCCACACCAGGACGCTCGATAAAAGCCCGCACGTCCTCCACACGGAAGCCGGCGATACGGCCTGGCCCCAAGCGGACAGGTGAGGGGAACAGGCCAGCCTGGATCCAAGCATACAGAGTCGAGCGGCTAACCGGTATTGGGCCGCCCTGCCCAATGATTTGAGACAACCTAACAAATCCCGATGCCGGCAACCCGGGATGACCTGTGGGCGTTATGTTTTGTGCTTGAGCACTCATCGCTGAAGTCCCGTCTTTATTTCGACAAGACTTAATTAGACGCTTCGGTATCAACGGTCGATTTTGCGCAGGTACGACATGTCACATGCTGTAACTGCGTAGGACATTGCAAGCCATTGTCATTGCTACATTATCAGTCCCAAACGGGCTCACTTAGATTGGTACTGCGACGGTAAGCAGCCATTTTGCCGTAAGCGGTTGCCGTCATCGCGGGGAGGCGAACGTCGAGCGGCGTGAGCATGTCCGGAAATTGGAAAAAGTCGTTTGCGGCCATCGAACGCCTATCGATTATCGCCTTCAGCTCAAGCTGGAAATGGAGTGCGGCACTGAAGAAAGTCTTGAGTTCCTGTTTGCGGGCAGCCGTCGCACTCAGCCGTTGGAAGAAGTCCGGTTGGCGCGGATCGAGATACCAATCGAATTTCGCACCGTGGAACCGCGCGCATTGGAGGGGGGCGGATCGCTTGTAGCGCCGCCAAAGCACCTGATGATTGGAGATGCTGCACCAGTCCTTCCTATCGCGCCCGAAGTTGCCCCTAACAAATCCGCCGTGCTTGTTAATGAACTCCCAAGCCTTTCCCAGGCTAGCGCGTTTTCGCTTGTCCTCACTCTTAGGTTTAAATGTGAGCAGAAAACGAACCACATCCGCCGTGTAATTGCAATTATTATAAGATTTATGCTCATCAATCAGCCAAAATATTGGAATGGCAATGACATTCTCTAGCAATTGCATGTATGCTCGGTCGTCGTACACCTCAGTCAGCCACTCGATCGGCGGATTTATGCCGTGTTCACGCGCCTGGAGGACCGCGCCGCATAAGGCGGCGAAAACGGTGGTCGTCGCACCTTGCGGATCATCGGGGGAGTTCAGCCATCCGGAGAAGGCGGCTACCGCCAACTCGCGCTCGAACAGGTAGCGGCTCGGTCGGTCGCTCGTCAGAACCTCGACGGCCTCTTCAACGCGCATCAGATGCCCTTTACTATTGGCTACCTGCTCCATCGGCCGACGGTCCGCCGATGCTATCGCTTGGTGCCTTTGACTGCTCTTCACAAAACGCGGCCCATTGCTCCATCATCTCGCGCCGCTTAGCGAGCAGGTCGTCGCGCCGGTAGGTTGCCTCGACCCGGTTGGGCAAGGCATTGGTCGCGTACCAGATCTCCGAGATGAGATGCACGAACGGCGTGATCATGTGCGACGAGCTGCTGAATATTCATACGCACCAGCATCTTTGCCGTACGCACTGGCCAACTCAGTGACGCACCTGACGTTTCCGGTGGCTGGGTCGTCAAGCCCCCTCGAAGCTGGGACCGGATTGCGCGAGGATGTCGACCACACGGACTGCAACGTGCGCCACAATGAGCAGAGAGATCAGCGCCTCGGTCTTCATCGGTAGGTTGGCGTGCGGCGTCAGCGGCAGCATGTCGGTGGATGTGTGGGCGGCCGTGTCTGTGAACCCAGAGATCACAGCTTTCAATCCGTACAATCGGGACGTGGGGGTTTGCATGATCGCTCGCCCATCGATGCGTCGTGACCGGCCTCAGCCAGAGCGGCCGAAAGTACTCGATCCGAGGGCTAGAGCGGCTGCTCCTGTGGTGACGCGATAGGTTGTGAATGATCTTGCGCAGAAGGCGACATCTAGCGCGACCAAAATGTCACGCCGCGTCAGCGTGAGGCTCAGGATGCGAAAGGCTCGTAGGAACGGCGAGTTGTCCGACGGCGTCCAGTCTCATCCAGGATTATTCAACCTGCCGGCCGGGACACAAACTGGACACCTGCATAGGCAATTTAAGCTAAGTGCTTGATTTTGTTGGCGCGCCCTACGGGAATCGAACCCGTGTTTTCGCCGTGAAAGGGCGACGTCCTGGACCGCTAGACGAAGGGCGCATTGGCTAGGCCGGGGTTCTATAGTCGGACCGGGGGCGGCCGGCAACCGCCGAAGCGCCACATCGCTCCGGTTTGACCGGAGGCCGGCTTGGGGCGATGGAGGGGCATGCCTGAACCCACTCCCCGCATGACCCTCGTCCTCGGCGGGGCGCGGTCCGGCAAGAGCGCCTACGCGGAGGGGGTGATCGAGGCCTGCTCCGGGCCGTGGCTCTACCTCGCCACCGCCCAGGCCTTCGATGACGAGATGGTCGACCGCATCGCCCAGCACCGCGCCCGGCGCGCCGGAGCGTGGCGCACCCGCGACGTGCCGCTCGCCCTGCCGGAGGCGGTGGCCGAGGCGGAGGGGCCCGTCCTGGTCGATTGCCTCACCCTGTGGCTCACCAACCTGATCCTGGCGGAGGCCGATCTGGAAGACGCGACCGTGCGGCTCATCGCCGCCTGCGCGGGCGCGCCGGGGCCGCTGGTGCTGGTCGGCAACGAGGTCGGGCTCGGGATCGTACCCGACAATGCCCTCGCCCGCCGCTTCCGCGACGCGGCCGGGCGCCTGCATCAGCGGCTCGCCACCGAGGCCGACCGGGTCGTTCTCACCGTGGCCGGGCTGCCGCTGATCGTCAAACCCCAAGCCACTTTTTCGGGAGCCCCCGCATGAACGAGGACGAAGCCCGCCACCGCGCCAAGATGGAGAAGCGCAAGGCCGTGCAGGACGCCGAGGTGGCGGAGAAGACCCTCGAGAAGGGCTTGCTCATGGTCCATACCGGCCCCGGCAAGGGCAAGAGCACGGCGGCGCTCGGGCTGATGCTGCGCGCGCTCGGCCGGTCCTGGCGGGTCGGCATGGTGCAGTTCATCAAGGGCGGTTGGGACACGGGCGAGCGCCACGCGGTGGCGGCCTTCGGCGACCGGGTCGTGTGGCACACCCTCGGGGAGGGCTTCACCTGGGAGACCCAGGACAAGGCCCGCGACATCGCCGCCTGCCGCCACGCCTGGGACGTCGCCGAGGGCCTGATGGCCGAGCCGACGATCCGTCTCCTCGTCCTCGACGAGCTCAACATCGCGCTGCGCTACGATTACCTCGACCTCGACGCGGTCCTGGCCGCGCTCCGGGACCGCCGGCCGGACCTGCACGTCGTGGTCACCGGCCGCAACGCCAAGCCCGCCCTGATCGAGGCCGCCGATTGCGTCACCGAGATGGGCAGCGTGAAGCACCATTTCGCCGCCGGCGTGAAGGCGCAGGAAGGGATCGAGTTCTGAGCCCGCCGCGCGCAAGGGCCCTGATGATCCAGGGCACCGGCTCCGATGTCGGCAAGTCGCTGATCGTCGCGGGGCTGGCGCGCGCCTTCACCAACAGGGGCTTGGTGGTCCGGCCGTTCAAGCCGCAGAACATGTCGAACAACGCCGCCGTCACGGCCGATGGCGGCGAGATCGGCCGGGCGCAGGCGCTCCAGGCCCGGGCCGCCCGGGTGGCGCCCTCCGTGCACATGAACCCCGTGCTGCTGAAGCCGCAGAGCGAGGTCGGCTCCCAGGTGGTGGTGCAGGGCCGGATGGTCGCGACCGTGAAGGCCCGCGACTACCAGGCCTGGAAGCCCCGGCTGATGTCCGCCGTCCTCGACAGTTTCTCGCGATTGGCGGACGAGGCCGATCTCGTCCTCGTGGAGGGTGCGGGCTCGGCCTCCGAAGTGAATCTGCGCGCGGGCGACATCGCCAATATGGGCTTCGCCCGGGCCACCGGCACGCCGGTCGTGCTGCTCGGCGACATCGACCGGGGCGGGGTGATCGCCAGCCTCGTCGGCACGAAGGCCGTGATCGACCCCGACGATGCCGCCATGATCGCGGGCTTCATCGTCAACCGGTTCCGGGGCGATCCGAGCCTGTTCGCCGACGGGATGCGGCTGATCGCCGAGCGCACCGGCTGGGCGTCCCTCGGCCTCGTGCCGCATTTCCCCGACGCCGCCCGCCTGCCGGCCGAGGACGTGCTGGGGCTCGCAGGCTCGGAATCCCGTGGCCCTAAGGCCGTCACGGTGGCGGTGCCGGTGCTGCCGCGGATCGCCAATTTCGACGACCTCGATCCCCTGCGGGCGGAGCCCGGCGTGTCGGTGGTGCTGGTCCGGCCCGGCACGCCGATCCCCGCGGAGGCCGCCCTCGTGCTGCTGCCGGGCTCCAAAACCACGATCGACGACCTGGAGGCGTTTCGCCAAGAGGGCTGGGACATCGACCTGCGGGCGCATGTCCGCCGGGGCGGCCGGGTACTCGGGCTGTGCGGCGGCTACCAGATGCTCGGGAAGAGTCTCGCCGACCCGCACGGGATCGAGGGCGCCCCCCGCACAGTGCCGGGCCTCGGCCTCCTCGACGTCGCGACCGTGATGACCCCGGAAAAACGCCTCGCCGCCGTCACCGGCACGAGCCTGCCCGACGGCGTGCCGTTCGCGGGCTACGAGATGCATATCGGCGCCACCGAGGGCCCCGACGCGGCCCGTCCGCTCCTGCGTCTCGCGGACGGGCGCCTGGACGGGGCGGTCTCGGCGGATGGGCGCGTGGCCGGGACCTACGTGCACGGCCTGTTCGCCGACGACGCCCAGCGGGCCGCGTGGCTCGCGCTCCTCGGGACCGCCTCGGCAGACGCGGGCTACGAGGCCGGGGTCGAGGCGGCCCTCGACGGGCTCGCGCGCCACATCGCGGCCCATGTCGATTGCGACCGCCTCCTGACACTCGCCCGGTAGCCGCGGGGCGGGTCAGCGATTACTCTGCGTAATGGCAGGCCCTCGCCACGAGGGGCCGCGACCGCCCGGAGGAACGCCGATGCCGTCCACGCAAGCCCCGCTCGGGGCGGATCTCGCCGCGAGCACCGTCCGCACGGTGACCCTGCGGCTGATGCCGCTCCTCGGGCTGCTCTACCTGATCGCCTATATCGACCGGCAGAACGTCTCCTACGCCAAGCTGGAGATGGTGGGCAGCCTCGGCTTGAGCGAGACCGCCTACGGGCTCGGCGCCTCCCTGTTCTTCCTCGGCTACTTCCTGTTCGAGGTGCCGGCCAACGTCTTCCTGGAACGGGTCGGCGCGCGGATCTGGTTCGCGCGGATCATGATCACCTGGGGCCTCGTCACCGTGCTGCTGGGCTTCACCCAGAGCGCCACGATGTTCTACGTGCTGCGCTTCCTGCTCGGCGCCGCGGAGGCCGGATTTTTCCCCGGGGTGCTGTTCGCCCTTACGCTGTGGTTCCCGCATGCCCACCGGGCGCGGATGATCGGCTGGTTCATGATCGCGAGCGCCATCGCCAACGCGGTCGGCGCGGCGGTCGGCGGGGCGCTGCTCGGCCTCGGCGGGGTCTGGGGCCTCGCGGGCTGGCAATGGGTGTTCCTGGCCACCGGCGTGCCGGCGATCCTGATGGCCGTCGTGGTGCTGGCCGTCCTGCCGGATGGCCCCGAGACCGCGCCCTGGCTGTCGCAGGCTCAGCGCGACTGGCTGGCTCAGACGCTCAAGGCCGAGAACGAGGCCGGCGGCCATGTCGACCACGGCAACCCGTTCGCGGCGCTCCTCGACAAGCGCGTGCTGATGCTGGCCGGCATCTACATCTTCCTGCCGCTCGCCGCCTACGGCCTCGGCTACTGGCTGCCGACCGTGGTCAAGGGGTTCGGCGTCTCGAACCTGACCAACGGCCTGCTCAACATCATCCCCTGGACGGCCACGGCTTTGGCCCTGTGGTGGGTGCCGCGCCACGCCGCCCGCACCAACGCGCAGGGCAACGCGTTGACCTGGCACGTGGTCGGGCCGGCTCTGGTCGGGGCGGCGGGGCTGGCGCTCTCCGTCGTCCTGCCGGGCAACGCCGTGAAGTTCGCCTGCCTGTGCGTGGCGGCGGCCGGGACCTTCTCGGCGCAGCCGGTCTTCTGGTCGATGCCCGGGACCTTCCTGCGCGGCGCCACGGCGGCGGCCGGGATCGCGGCGATCAACTCGGTGGGCAATCTCGGCGGCCTCGTCGCGCAGAACGTGGTGCCATTCATCCGCGATCAGACCCAGAGCAACCTCGTGCCGATGCTGTTCCTGTCGGTCTGCCTCGCGGTGGGGGCAGGCCTGATGTTCGTGGTGCTCTCGGCCCTGCGCCGGGACACCGAACGGCGGGTTGCGGCAACGACAACGCGGGCCGCCTGAACACGGCACGGTTTCGTGCGTTATCGTTCATCGTGCCGGACTGACTGGCGCGATGATGCAAACCCGCTCGGCTGCGGGCCATCGTCGAGGAGGGCACCGCAATGAGTCAGGGTTTTCCACTCATGATCCTCGCCTTCGGGACGCTCGGCGGGATCTGGTTCCTGGCCGCCGCGGCCCGGAAGCAGGTCGCCGACGCCAAGGGCAGCCCGGAACGCTCCAACGTAATCCATCACCACGGCGGAGAGCCGCGGCCGAACATGCCGGGCACCGAGCACTGAGCGCCTGAATTCCGGGTTTCCAAAGGGCTGAGGCCCTTTGGCGGGGTGTCGGGTCGGGGCCCCGACCAGGGCTCCACCCTGGACCCGCGAAAGGTCTCGATCTTTCGAAACCAGGACGTGACTTCGCTCAGCCGGCGGTGATCCGCCGGCAATGGGCGAGGGCGGCGCCGATCAGGTTGTCGCTAGCCTCGGGCGTGCGGAACGCGGAATGCGCCGAGAGCGTGACGTTCGGCAGGCTGGCCAGCGGGTGATCCGCCGGCAGGGGCTCGACCGTGAACACGTCGAGCCCGGCCTGCGCGATGTGGCCGGTCCGCAGCGCCTCGACCAGGGCGGGCTCGTCGATGAGCGCCCCCCGGGCGGTGTTGATCACGATGGCGCCGGGCTTCATCGCGGCGATGCGGTCGGCCGAAAGGAAGCCCCGGGTCTCGTCGGTCAGCAACAGGTGGAGCGAGACCACGTCGCTCTCGGCGAGCAGCCGCTCCAGGGGCACGAAGGCGACATCGGGATGGGTCCGGGCCGTGCGGTTCCAGGCGAGCACCCGCATGCCGACGCCCTGGCAGAGCCGCGCCATCTCGGCCGCGATCCCGCCGAAGCCGACGAGGCCCACACGCTTGCCGGTGAGTTGCATCCCCTCGGTGCGCAGCCAGGAGCCGGCGCGCATCGCCCGGTCCATCTGGGCAATGCCGCGGGTCGCCGCCCACATCAGCGCGAAGGCGCATTCGGCGACCGCCGTGTCGCCGTAGCCCTTGATCGTGTGGACCGTGACGCCGAGCTCCGCCCGAAGCGCCTCCGGGTCCATGTAGCTGCGCGCGCCGGTACCGAGGAACACCACGTGCTTCAGCCCGGTGCAGGCGCGGGCCACATCGAGGGGGAGGGCGGTGTGGTCGATCACCGCGATCGCGGCCCCGGCCAGGATGCCGGGCAGGTCCTGCGGGGCGATGGCGGGCTCCGCGTGGATCACGAAGGGCGGATCGTCCGGCTGCAGCAGCCGCCGCGCCACCGCCGCCAGCGTCGCGTTGGCATCCACGAACACCACGCGCATCGGCTTCTCCCTGTCCCGCCCGGTCACGATGCGTCGGACGCGCGGAGCGTGCCAAGCCTCAGAATTCGAGCCCCGGAATCAATGCAGGCCTCCACGGGCGGCGGGCGCGGCAGACGAGGACGAAAAAAGCCGGCCCTTGCGGACCGGCCTTGGTTTTCGTCCCGTCGGAACGGATCAGCGCTGCAGCGACGCCGTCTGCGGGGCGATGGTCGGCGGGGTCGCCTGCGCCACCGTCACGGCGCTGCGGGGCGCCGTCGGCATCCAGCCGGTGGCGCACTGCATCACGAGGGCGAGGCCCAGGGCGACGCACAGACCGTTGGCAGCCACCCAGAACGGGCGTGCAGCCCGTCGTACGGCGGCCTGAAGCTCCTCGGCCGTCCTGCTCGCCGACTCGGCGGCGCGATCGGAAATCGGCAGCAGCCACGGCTCCGTCGGCAGGGCATAGAGACCGGCCATCTCGTTGGAGCCCGGCAGGTTCTGGAACAGTCCGTTCGACATGTTCATCCTCCAGATTCGTCCGTGATGTCCCGGCTTACCGGGCCATTCGTTCATCTACAGTTAAGGGAGGATTGTGGCTGATGCAAGGTCACGGCTCTTGTCCGGGGTCCGCCGGACGCCATGGCGGGTCCGGCCACGCTTTCCGAGCGGTCAGTTAAGCCTTTGATCCGAAACGATCTTCCGGACCAGCTGTGACATTCCCGCTTCAAAGTGCGGATCCGCACCTTCGGCACCGGGCCGTTCCTGACCGCCAGCTGTTCCTGAACGGATTCGTTCAGCCAGCGCCGATCAGCCGGATCGCCGCCTCCCGCTCGAACAGGTAAAGCAGCACCCGCAACGCCTGCCCCCGGGGGCTCTTGAGGCCGGGGTCGCGCTCGACGATCATCCGGGCATCGTCCCGGGCGGCCTCCAGCAGGGCGCCGTCGCTCTCCATCCGGGCGAGCCGGAAGGCCGCGAGCCCGGATTGCCGGGTGCCCAGCACCTCGCCCTCGCCGCGCAGCCTCAGGTCGGCCTCGGCGATGCGGAACCCATCCTCGCTCGCCCGCATCATCTCCAGCCGCGCCCGCGAGACCTGCCCGAGGGGGCCCCGGTAGAGCAGCAGGCAGGACGAGGCCCGGGAGCCGCGCCCGACCCGGCCGCGGAGCTGGTGCAGCTGCGCCAGCCCGAACCGCTCCGCGTGCTCGATCACCATGATGGTCGCCTCGGGCACGTCGACCCCCACCTCCACCACCGTGGTCGAGACGAGGAGCTTGGTCTCCCCGGCCGCGAACCGCGCCATGGCGGAATCCTTCTCGGGCCCCGGCATCTTGCCGTGGATCAGCCCGACCGTGTCGCCGAAATGCTGCTTCAGGTCGTCGAAGCGTTCGGCGGCCGCCGCGAGGTCGATGAACTCGGATTCCTCCACCAGGGGGCAGATCCAGTAGACCCGCTCGCCCCCGGCGATCGCCCGGGCGAGGCCGGCCACCACCTCGTCGATCCGCTCGGTCGACAGCGTGATCGTGCGGATCGGCTGCCGGCCCGCGGGCTTCTCGTCGAGGATCGAAACGTCCATGTCGCCGAAGAAGGTCAGCGCCAGGGTGCGGGGGATCGGGGTCGCGGTCATGACCAGAAAGTCGACCGCTTCGCCCTTGGCCCCGAGCGCCAGCCGCTGATGCACGCCGAACCGATGCTGCTCGTCGACAACCGCGAGGCCGAGATCGCGAAACGTCACGGCCTCCTGGAACAGGGCATGGGTGCCGACCAGGATGTCGATCTCACCGGCCGCGAGGTCGGCCAGGGTGGACTTGCGCTCCGAGGCCCGGTCCCGGCCGGTCATCAGGCGCAGGCGCAGACCGCCGGCCAGCGGCTTCAGCCGCTCGAAATGCTGCCGGGCCAGGATCTCGGTCGGCGCCATCAGCGCCGCCTGACGCCCGACCTCGACCGCCGACGCCATGGCGAGCAAAGCCACCGCGGTCTTGCCCGAGCCGACATCGCCCTGGAGCAGGCGCAGCATCCGCCGGGGCTCCACGAGGTCGGCGCGGATCTCGGCCACCGCCCGGCCTTGCGCGCCGGTCAGCGCGAAGGGGAGGGCGGCCTCGATACGTCCGCTCAAAGTCCCGTCGCCGGCGTTGACCCGGCCGGCCTTGCGCCGCTGGCGGGCACGCAGCAGGGCCAGCGCCAGTTGCGAGGCGAGGAGTTCGTCGTAGGCGAGCCGCTTCCGGGACGGCGTCGCGGGCGGCGGCTGGAGCGGGTCCTCGGCCTTCGGGGGCGCCTCCTCGGGGCGGTGCTCCAGGCGGAGCGCGTCCGCGAAGGCGGGCAGGCGGTTCTTCTCCAGCCAGGCCGCATCCTGCCACTCCGGCAGGGTGGGCAGCCGGTCGAGGGCCGAGACGGCGAGCTTGTTGATCGCCCGGGAGGTCAGCCCCTCGGTGGCGCCGTAGACCGGCTCGACGGCGGGCAGTTCGGCCAAGCCCGCCTCGTCCACGATCCGCGACGGGTGGACCATCTGGCGGGTGCCGTCCCAGAGATCGATCCGGCCGGTGATGTAGCGGTGCGCCCCGAGCGGCAGCATCTTCTCCACCCGGGGGCGGGGCATGCCGAAGAACACGAGCGTGATGTCGTGGCCGGAGGCATCCTCCACCACAACCCGGTGCGGGCGCTTGCCCGATCCGATCTGGGCCGGGCGATGCTCCACCACGGTGACGCCGATCGTCACCGGCTCACCGGTCGGCGCCTCGCCGACCGAGCCCATGAGCTTCCGCGCCACGCCGCCCTGGGGCAGGTGGAACAGGAGATCCACCACCCGGGCCTCGCGCTCCGGGGTGCCGAGCAGCTTCTCGATGAGCGGCGCCATCTTGGGACCGATCCCCGGCAGGGCGCGGGCCGGGGCGAACAGCGGATCGAGGATGCTCGGACGAAGCGTGGGGGCTTCGGCGCGCGCGGCCGCCTCCTCCGCCGCCGCCGTGGCGTCGGGGTCTGTCACGGCCGAATCCTGAGTCGCGCGTGCATCTGTCATGGCGGTTCGGCGGACATGGTGCCGGAGGCGCCTTATCATCCGGTGCATCCCGGCGCGCCAGTGCGTCAGGATGGAGACCGACACCCATGGCCAGCGACTTCCTGCCGGGCTTCGCGTCGCACCGGATCGAGACCGCCCCCGGCGTGACGATCAACGCCCGCTCGGCCGGCTCCGGGCCGCCGGTGCTGCTGCTGCACGGCCACCCGCAGACCCTGTCGACGTGGCTTCACGTCGCCCCGCGCCTGGCCGAGACCCGCGCCGTCGTGGCCATGGACCTGCGCGGCTACGGCGATTCGTCAAAGCCTCCGGGGGGCGAGCGCCACGCCGCCTACGCCAAGCGCGCCATGGCGGCCGACGCGGTCGCGGTGATGCGGGCGCTCGGCCACGACCGATTCGCGGTCGTCGGCCACGACCGGGGCGGGCGCGTCGCCCATCGCCTCGCCCTGGATCATGCCGAAGCCGTGGAACGGATCGCCCTGTTCGACATCGCGCCGACCGCGACCATGTACACGCGCACCGACAAGGCTTTCGCCACCCGGTACTTTTGGTGGTTCTTCTTCATCCAGCCCCATCCCCTGCCGGAGACGCTGATCGGGGCCGATCCGGAATACTTTTTACGCCACCACATCGAGGGTCAGTCGAAGACCCCCGGCTCGACGCCGCCGGACCTCTTCGCGGAGTACCTGCGCTGCTACGCGGACCCCGCCTGCCGCCACGCGATCTGCGAGGATTACCGGGCGGCGGCTGGCATCGATCTGGAGCACGACGCCGCCGATGCCGACGCGCGCGTCACGGCGCCGCTCCTGGCGCTCTGGGGGGCGAAGGGCGTCGTCGGCCAGACCTACGACGTGCTGGAGACGTGGCGCGAGAAGGCCACCGACGTGTCCGGCCGCGCGCTCGAGTGCGGCCACACCCTCCAGGAGGAGCGGCCGGAGGAGGTTTTTCGCGAAGTCTCGGCGTTCCTGGGGTGACCGGGCGGCTGCGGCGCCGTGGCCCGCCCGGGCCGAGGGATGGCGCCCTTGGCAGGATTGCGGGAAGGCGCAGATAGAAGCCGCATACTTGCGCCGTGGTGATCGGCGGGCCAGCAAACCGTACGGGGAATCATGTCCGAAACGCGAGAGGGCCGATTCGACGTCGCCGTGGTCGGCGCCGGGGCCGCGGGCCTCGCGGCGGCGCTCGCCATCGCCCGAGAGGGGATCCCCACGGCGCTGGTCGGCCGACACGCCCCCGTGGCGGACGGACGGACCGTGGCGCTGCTCGACGGGTCGGTACGCTTCCTGGAGGCGCTCGGGGCCTGGGCTGCGGTGGCGCCGCAGGCGAGCCCACTCTGCACCCTGCAGATCATCGACGACACCGGCAGCCTGTTCCGGCCGCCGCCCGTGCGCTTCCAGGCCGCCGAGATCGGCCTCGACGCCTTCGGGTGGAACGTCGAGAGCGCGCGGCTCGTCGAGAGCCTGCGCGCCTGCGCCCGAGCCCAGCCGAACCTGACCCTGGTCGAAGCGGATTGCGTCGACGCGGTGGCGGGTGAAACAGCCTCGCGCGTCACCCTCGCGGAGGGCGGGGCGGTCGAGGCCCGGCTGGTGGTGGCGGCCGACGGGGGGCGCTCGCCGCTGCGGGCCGCGAGCGGCATCCGCGTACGCGACTGGACCTACCCGCAGAGCGCCATCACCACGATCCTGGCGCATGAGCGCCCGCACCGGGACGTCTCCACCGAGTTCCACACCCGCTCCGGCCCCTTCACCCTGGTGCCGATGCCGGGCGGGCATCGCTCCAGCCTCGTCTGGGTGACTGGGGAGGGCGCGGCCCGGCGGCTCGCCGCGCTGGACGACGCGGCCCTGGGGCAGGCGGTGGAACGGCAGGCCCAGGCGATGCTCGGCGCCATGCGGATCGACGGCCCGCGCGGCCTCGTGCCGATGCGCGGTCTGGCGGTTGCGAGCCCGGTGGCGCGGCGGCTGGCGCTGATCGGGGAGGCGGCCCACGTCTTCCCGCCGATCGGCGCGCAGGGGCTGAATCTCGGCCTGCGCGACGCCGCCACCTTGCGTGACGGGGTGCTCCGCGCCGCCCGGGACGGGCGAGATCCCGGGTCGCGCCCGGTGCTCGACGGCTACGCCAGCGCCCGGCGGGTCGACACGGCGGCGCGCACCGCCGCGGTGGACCTCCTCAACCGCAGCCTGCTCACCGACCTGCTGCCGGTCGATGCCCTGCGCGGCCTCGGCCTGCTGGTGATGGGACAGCTCGGGCCCCTGCGGCGGCTGGTGATGCGGGAGGGCGTGCTGCCCCGGCTCGGCGCGCCGGAATTGATGCGCGGGGCGCGGTGAGAGGGCCTCGCCTCTGCGGGGTCAAGGTGAGAGCGGCTCAGAATTCCGGTTGCGCCGCCACATAGGCGCCGAGGCGGGTGGCGAGGTCGACCGGTCCGCCGGCCCGGGGCTCGGCCGAATCGCCGATCAGGATCACCGGGATGCCACGGTCGCGCAGCTGGCTGCGGAGCTTGGCGGCGCGGCGGGCATAGGCCGGATCCCGGCGCGTCGGCGCCTGGAGCAGAACCGCCGCCGGCCGCGCGATCACGGCCAAGACGTCGTCGGCCGCCTCCATGGAGGCGGTCACGCTTGCGTAACCGAGACTGGCGAGCTCGCCCGAAAGGGACCGGTCGACGGCCCGGACGCCGTCATCGACCACGAGCACTTGTTGCAGCGCACCCATGAGCTTAGGCGGTACTCCATCCGGCACAGCTTGAAAAGATAGCCGTGACCACAATCCTTTGCAGAACCCACGAAGGGTCCGTTCGGATCCGTCGGTCCGTGTGCAGATGCGAGATTAGTCGCAGCACCTGAGCGCCAGATGAACCGCCCCGACGCCGCCGTTCAGGACTTTTCAGACGGCCGCGACACCGATAACGGCCCCGCCCGACAGGACGGCCCGGTAGCCCGAATCGCGCCATGCACCGGCGTCCGCCTCCGGCGTCGCGCCGCGGGGCAGGGGCGCCGCCGCGCAGGCCGGGCCGCGGCAGGCGAGGCCGCCATCGCTGGCGAGCGCGAGGGCCAGGAGGTCCAGCGGCAGGGGCGCGCGATCCGGGTGGGCCAGGGTCGCGGCCAGGTCGGGACGTGTAACCAGAGCCGTCTCCCCGAGGACCAGCGTGTCGAGGCGCAGCGCACCGGCCGGCGGCGAATCAGAGCGTGGTGAATCCGAGCGTCGTTTACCGCCGTCCGGCGCGGCGCGCCGGATCAGGGTTGCGGGTGCCCGATGCACGACGTTGAGGCTCCGCACCGTCCAGGGCAGGGTCAGGGCGGCGAGCGCCGGCTCGATCAGGGCGGGGACGACCATGCGGGTCGGCACGGGCCGCAGCAGGGCGGTCCGGAAACCGGCCTCCTCGAA
Organism: Methylobacterium sp. GC_Met_2; assembly: GCF_026540795.1. NCBI lineage: Bacteria > Pseudomonadati > Pseudomonadota > Alphaproteobacteria > Hyphomicrobiales > Methylobacteriaceae > Methylobacterium > Methylobacterium sp. GC_Met_2. The sequence goes on along the minus strand of NZ_JALNUM010000119.1, from coordinate 922 downwards.
GGGAATCACCGTCTCCAAGCCTGCCCCGGCCGCGAGCGCGGCGCCGAGGCCGGTCACGAGCCCGCGCAGGTCGTGGGCGGGCAGCAGCGTCAGGATCCGCTCGTCCGCCGAGAGCGGCAGGGCGTCGCAATGCGCCGCGATGGCGGCGGCGAGCGCCTCCGCGCTGCGATAGATCGGCCGCTCCGGATCGCTGCCTTCGAAGGTCACGAGGCCGCGGCTGGCGACCGGCTCGGCCACGCCGCGCTCCAGCGCCATCGCGTCGAGGCTGATCACGCCGTCCGGCACGCCGGGCCCGAAGGCGGCGAGATAGCGCAGGCCGAACTGCCGCATCGCCACGTGGGTCAGCTCCTCCGCGGGCCGGCGTGCGCCGCGGCGGCCCTCGGTGAGCACGCCGACGAGGTTGGCGGCCTCGATCCCGGCGGCGAGTTGCTCCGGATCCCAGGCGGCCGGCATCGCGCAGGGCAGGTGCCCAGCCGCCTCGACGGCGAGGTGACCCAGGGCCGCCTCCGCGCCGCCCGAGAACCACAATCCGATCCGGCTGCCGGCCGGAAGCCGCCACGCGCCGATCCCCCGGGCGAGCCGGCCGACGATCTCGGCGGCGGCCGCGTACGTCCACGTGATCGCCGGGCGCCCGCACCACGCGGCCCGGTCGCCCGAATCACGCAGGGCCGTGCGCTGCGGCGCGGCGCGCGCCGCCGCGAACAGGCAGCCGGACAGGCTGCCGGACCGCGCGGACGCGTCCGGTACGGCCTCGACCGCCCTCTCGGCCACCGCGAACGCGCTCAACCCGCCGCCCCCACTGATACTGAAAACCCGCCAGCATGGTCGGCCGATTACGGTTAACCGACCGCTAAGGCCGCCGGGTAACGGCCAATCCCGACTGCCCCATCGGAGACAAGCTCCCCGCGCCGATCACGTCCTC